>JACMPG010000243.1 GCA_014377625.1 Spirosoma sp. | reverse complement strand
GGGGCCTTTGGAGAGTTTACGGAGCGAGAACTGGGGCAGGACAAACCGGTCGTCAACGGCCATACCCTCGCTGTTGACGTACCGCCGGGCGGGGTCCCAGACTTTGATGCCCCCGTCGAAGCGGATGATGAAAAACGAGAAATTAAGCCGTAGCCCCACGCCCGTACCCACCGCAATCTGCGGCACAAACGAATTGAACCGGAACACACTTTCGGGCGGTACTGTGTTACCCGCTAATTGCCAGACGTTACCTGCGTCGATGAAGATGGCTCCATCCACATCAGCCACCAGTTTAAAGAGCCGTCCGCGCAACTCTGCAGAACTCTCTATGAGTATATCGCCCGGTCGCTCGAAGGTGTACAGAAATTGCCCCGCCCGGTTAGGGTCGGTAGTCAGAGACGGTGTCTGGGCACCTGGGCCTAATCGGCGCGGCAACCATGCCCGGATGCTGTTGCTGCCCCCAGCAAAAAACAGTTTTTCGTAGGGGGCCGGACCACCGTTAGGCCCATAGCCATAGACCAGGCCCGTGTTGGCCCGGAACGCCAGCGTAGCATGGGGCCGCAACGGAATGTAGTGCCGATAATCAACCGAAAACCGGAGGTATTTGTAGTATTGTAGGCCCGTGCTGTTGGCTCCCTGCGGGTTGAAAAGTCGCTGTAACTGCTGGGTCGAAAACAGATTTAGCGTCGTACCACCCGACTCGACCACCGCCCGCAGGAAGTTGGCGCGTCTGTTCTGTCCGATTACGTTGGTATTGTGCGTGTAGGCCATACTGATGCCCGATGCAAACGACCGCCGAAAGCTCCGGAACAACGTGCCGCCCCTTGCCTGATTGGAGTTGAGCGAGTCTTGAAACTGTTGGCTGATGTCTGGGTTAAAGCCACTGCCCGCATTAATCAGGTTAATGTCAGCAATCAGGAAACTAAACTGCTTTGCTGGACTGGTCTGCCAGTTGTAGGCCATTGTAGCCCGCAATAATGACCGCTGAAAATCGGGTCGGCGGGTATTGGTAAAGCCCAGACTGACCTGCGTACGTGGAGCGTACGGACTGAACCGGAATCGGAGCTGGCCCGGGAACAGGATTTGCGGAAAAATGAGCGACGTTGTCACGCCAATTTCAGTAGCCCGGTACGCAATAGTTGACGTATTAGTATTGAAACCCGTCTGATACTCAAAGCCATACCGCACACTGGTTTCGAGGGTTTCCAGCCCGCCAAACAGGTTGCGTACCCGAAACGTCAGGTTGGCAAACGGGCCAGGGTAGCTGCTTTGGTTCTGGTATAGCACAAATAAGCCTCCCTCAAACGTGTATTCGTACTTGTCTAACGGTGACGTTGTAATCAGCGTCTGTAGCCGTCGATTTGTGGTATCGGTAAAGTTGACATTCACGAATTTGAACTGATTCAGCAGAAACAACTGCCGTTGCGTATCGCGGTAATCAAACTGACTGTAGAGCGTACCGGGCCGCATTCGGATTTTACTGTCCAAAAGCCGGGTCGAGATGTCGCGCCCGTTGAGCAGGTAGGCAATGCCGTTTCGGCGGGTGGTATCATTCAGGCTAACGGATGCCGGAACCGGACCGCCAACGCCCGCGTCCGGGTTACCATCAACGCGGACCGTAACGCCCCCGAAGGTATAGACCGGGTGTGCCGACTTGCCCGGCGGGTTCAGAATCTGCACGTACAAATCGAGACTGCGCTGGAGTGAATCCTGCCCCGGCACCCGCATAAATCGTCGCGTGGTATCCACGTCGGTAGCCCGGACGTACTGCCGCGAAAAGCCGTAGTAGCCCCGGTCGCGCAGCAGCGATTCGATACGGATACGTTCGGCGGCTAAGTTATCAATGGCGAAGCGGGTACCGGTACGCAGCACCGAATTAGTGAGCGACTGCCGTACGATGGAGTCAACGCGGGGGTCGGCTATTTCGTAGTCAACGCTGCGGATATAGAACGGTTCGTTTTCGGTAATCAGGTAGTTAACCCGGATTTGCCGCTGAAGCAGCGTGTCAAGTCGGTAGATAGTCTGCGCATTAAGAAACCCTTTATTGGCTACGTATTCACGTATTTTAACGGTGTTGGCGCGGGCGTCGGCTTCAGAAAAATAGCTGGGCGGCTCACCAAGGCTGCGCATGAGCCAGTTACCCTGTTCGGCCCGCAGCCGCAGGCGATTCAGTTGACGTCCGTAGCGTCGGTTTAGTGTGCGGAGCCGGGCGTCGGTATCGCCGGTAACGTTGGCTGAGTCGGTGAGTTGTTCGCTGAGCCGGTCAAATTCAGTCGTTTTTTCGGCTAAACTCCGAATGGCGGCTTCCCGGTTATAGCTTTGCTGGCCGAGCCGGTAAAACCAGAGTGGGGGCGTAATGGGCAACCCCAGTACGCGCCGGTTAGGTTTTTGCGGAATCAGGCTTTCGAGTTCATCAGTAGGGATGCTTCGGCTACCCCGTACATTCTGTGCCGTCAGCAGGTATTTATTGCCCTCCAGCTGTTTGGTGCTCAGGCAGGAACTGAGCGTCAGCAGGGTGAAGAACGCAACGTATCTGGTTACTATATGAGGTATCGGTACGCCGAAGCGGATGCATCGGTACGTCGAAGCGGATGTAAAGCTGCGAAGCCTGTCATATATCCGCTTCGGCGTACCGATACATCCTATATCATACATCATTGTCATGTTATCAAAAAATCAGGCCAGCTATATTCGGTCGCTGCATCAGAAGAAATACCGGCAACAGCACAAGGCGTTTTTGGTCGAAGGAGCCAAGAGCGTACAGGAAGTGCTGCAATCCGATTTTGCCGTTGAGCTAATCGTGGCTACCGAAGCATTCTACAAAGAAAACGCCCACCTGACAGACCACCAACGAACACCCGTCGAAATCGTGTCGGCAACCGACCTTACCCGCGCCGGTACGCTCGACAGCAACAACGCGGCCCTTGCCGTGGTGAAAACGAAAGAGAACCGCCCGTTAGTCGCTAACTCCGGCGAAATCGCCCTGATTCTCGACGACGTGCGCGACCCCGGTAACCTCGGCACCATCCTGCGCATTGCCGACTGGTACGGCGTCCGCAAGATTCTCTGCTCCGACACCACCGCCGACGTGTACAACCCCAAAGTGATTTCGGCCAGCAAAGGCTCGTTTACGCGGGTGGCGTGGTGGTACGGCGATGTAGCCGGATTCCTGCGCGAAACAGCAAACGCATTGGGCAGGAGTATGCCGGTCTATGGTGCGTTTCTGGACGGGGCCGACGTGCACACACTGCCGTTTGCACCGGGTGGTTATCTGGTCATGGGCAACGAATCGAACGGCATCGGCCCGGAGGTTGCGCCGTTTGTTACGCAGCGCGTCACTATCCCCCGCTACGGCGACGCCGAATCGCTCAACGTAGGCATTGCCACGGCGGT
>JACMPG010000242.1 GCA_014377625.1 Spirosoma sp. | reverse complement strand
GGTGGCAGTTGCACACAGCGAAACCGATATTTCGTTCTCGCCCGCCGTTATTTCCGGGAGTCAGTTGATGTATTCAGCCACGAAAAAGCTGGAGCTGAGTCTGCTCTCGAAATACGTCGGCAAGCAGTATCTGGATAACACGGCAAACGAAAGCCGCAAATTGAACCCGTATTTCACGAATGACATCCGGCTTATCTACACATTGAAGCCGAAATTCGCGCAGGAAATCGCGTTTACGCTCTTGCTGAATAATGTCTTCAACGAGTTGTACGAATCCAACGGCTACACCTACGCCTATGTATCGGAAGGCCGCGTCATGGCTGACAATGCATACTACCCACAGGCAGGGCGCAATTTCCTCGCGGGAGTACGGGTGAGGTTCTGAATTTTAACACGGAGAGACGGAGGTTTTACAGAGATAATAGAGAAGAAATGGCGTATAAGTCTCTGTTATCTCTGTGAAACCTTCGTCTCCCTGTGTTAAACTAAAACTCTTCTATCGTACCAGCAACCGCCTGTTTACCGTTGTGCCGCCCTCGGTTCGGAATGATACGAAATACAGACCTGCGGGCCAGTCGGCTACTGAAATGCGGTATTCGTTCGTACCGCCCAGTACCCGGACCGGCTGCCCGAACAGCCGCTGACCCAGCAAATCCACCACGTCGAGTTGGGCGGAACCCGGCTGGCTGGCCACGTAGCGGATTGTTGCGACATCCTGCGCGGGTTGCGGGAAAACGGTCAGGCTGGCGTCCGTAACGGGTTCATTCGCCGTGATGAGTACTTTGCCGAACAGATACGGCTTGCTGATAACAGCCTTATCGAACTGGGGCGAACTCCAGCGGAGCCGGGCTTCGGCTTCGCCGTTGAATTCCTGATACTCCATCCGAATCGAGTATGGGCGACCGGCAGTCAACGACATCGTAGCTGACCACTCAAAGGATGGCTGCGGCTGCCACTTGTCGATAAGCAGTTTGTTATCAATCCAGAGCCGCAGCCCATCGTCGGTTTGGGTAGTGAAGGTGTACGCATCTGAAAAAGGCACCTCGAACGTACCCGTCCAGCGGGCCAAAAAATTATCGGTCGAGACGCGTGGGTCGGGCGAGGTGTTTCCCCAGTAGAAGTTCACGGTCGTGTCGATACGGGTTACGGTGGGCGTTCCGGTAAACTGGGCGCGTTCGCTGAAATATTCGCCCACCAGGCCGTTGCCGCTGGGGGCGGGCAGTGCGCTGTACGTTGCGGTCAGGGTAGCACCACTGCCGGGTGGAATTTCGTACGTCAGGCTGGGCGTTTTTTGCCCGTTGCTCCAGCCGCTGAATTGAGAAAACCCTTCGGGAGTAGCCCGGTACGGTTTAACTGCCAGCGTTCGTACGGTACCCGTCACAGCCTCTACCTTAAATCCCGCCTGTCGGGGTTGCCCATCCAGCGTCAGCATGGCTCCTTCGGGTTTACTACCAATGGTAACCGTACTTAATTCTGGCTTTACGTCTGCAAAAGTTTCGCTGGTCAGGCCCGTTACGTCGGTAGCCCGCAGATGAACGCGGTAAAAGACGTTGGTAGCGGTTTCGCCAACGCGCGGCACCGTGTAGGCACCCGCCGTCGGACCGGTAGCGGGATCGAGGGCGGGGTGCGTATGGTCGTCGTGGTGAAAGTCGATCCACCAGGTTAGTTTGGCACCGGCAACTGGTTGCTGACTGGTATTGACGGCCTCGCCCGCGTAGGCAATCGTGCTGCCACCCCGGTACGTAGCTCCCGTAATGGGTTGGTTAATCCGCGCTACGGGCCGCTGCCCCTGCACCACCCGCAGCACCATATCCTGACTGGTATCGGTGCCAAGGGCGTTGGTGATAATGCAGCGAAACGACGCGCCATTGTCGGCCAGCGTTGGGCTACCGATGGTGTACTGCGGCTGACTGGCTCCGGTAACGAGCGTACCGTTGCGAAACCAGCGAAAGGTCAGTGGTTTCTGCCCAACCACGTCCACCGCAAACGTAACCGGCTCGCCCACCGGCACCAGCTTCCCTACCGACTGCTGCGTAATGTACGGCAAACCCGCGTCGAGAAATGTAACTTTGTAAAGCGATCCGTTGCTGGTAGCCGTATTGTCTTCCTGCGAACCGTCCCCCAGTCCGGCCCGCGCAAGATAGTACAGGTAGCCGTCGGGGCTGGTAATCATGGAAATGGGCCGGTTGATACCAGTCACTAAATTGCCGGTTACCTGCCCGGTAGCGGGGTCAAGAACACGGATAAAGCCCGCGCAGTAATCGGCGAAGAATGCGCGGCCCCGGTATTCGGACGGAAACCGGACCGAGGGCGGGTTGTAAATGGCCAGGCCCGTAATGGCGCAGGCATCCGCATGGTCGTAGGCGTAAATAGGATCTGTATAGTTGCCGGGAGCGGTCTGGTTGGTACGTTTGCCTTCGACGAGTGGCCAGCCGTAGTTGCGCCCCGCCCGAATGTCGTTCACTTCTTCGAACGAATCCAGCCCAACATCACCCACCAGAATGCGCCCGGACACGGGGTCGATGTCCATCGAAAATGGGTTGCGGAACCCCAGCGCGAAAATGGTTTGGAACCCACCGGTTGTTTTGCCCACAAACGGATTGTCGGCGGGTATACTGCCGTCGTCGTTCATGCGTAAAACTTTACCGAGGTAGCTGTCTAACCGCTGCGCTGCGGGTGCGTTTGCGCCGTCGCCGAGCGATACGTACAGCTTGCGGTCGGGGCCAAAGCGCAACATCCCGGCGTTGTGGATGGTACTGTACAGGATATCGAAATTGAACAGGATGGCTTCGCTGCTGAGGTCGGGCAGGCCGTTTTTCAGACTGAACCGGCTGAGCCGGTTGTGGTCGGCCCCTTTTACGGTGTAGTAAACGTAGACATACGGCGTTCGCGGAAAATCGGGATGGAAACACAGCCCCGACAGCCCCCGTTCGTTGGTATTGTCCACATTGGGCAGGGTCATGAACGGGTCGCCCTGAAGTACGTCACCCACGACTTCGCGGATTTTTCCATCTTTTTCGGCGACAAACAGCCGCCCATTCGGGGCAAAACTGACGGTAGTTGGATTCAGGTTTCGGGCTACCTGCCGCTGTACAAATCCGGGCGGTAGCTGAGCCAGGGCGGGTGTCAGGCAGGTAAATAACAGAAGAAGTCGCAGCATTATGAGTTGGCGGAATTAATATCCGACATACTAATCTACGATAATCCGGGCGTTTGGTCACTCGCAATCATCTGCCTGACCATCTCCGCCGATGTATCGCAGTATATAGCATGAGCAGTGATATAATTGACCTCAGATGATTTTAGCTACTAAAGGGGCCAATGCTACGTTTGGATTATCGTTTACTCTACGTAACTTCACTTACATAACTTCCAGATCCTCGTATATCGTGAAAAGTAATTATCTGGCCCTCATCGGATTTGGAATCGTGCTGATCGCGATGACCGCTGCCACTGGAAGCTACCTGTATGCTGTACTGGCTGACGTTTTCTTCCTGGCCGCTTATCTGTCGTACCGTCGGCAGAAGCGAGTAATGGACGGGGAGAAAACACATTGAGGACTGACAGGAAATGACCCTCGCTGAATTGCTGGCTATTGAGAAGATTGAATCCGAAAAAGCCCCTGTTACCCAGAATTCGTCGTCAGCTCAACATAAGATTATACAACATACAACTAATGGATGAAGCCGCTTGCTCAAAAGGTCAATAGTCTTGTCCAAAATGGAGATATCTTCGTAAATAATGTAGAAGTATCACCATTACGGCAGCTCAATGGACAACCCATTAAAAGGCAGTATGGTCGTGTTAATGCTGTTATTGAGTGGTCATCTAACCGCTCAATCAACTCAACTCGATTTAAGCGCTCAACAAATCTATCTGGTAACTGACTCCCTACACTCAGACAAACTAATAGCAGCTAAACCCACCTACAACCGGTTAAAAATAAGCCCTCTTAGTTTACTCTTAGGCCAGCTTTCGTTGTTTTATGAACGCGCCTTAACCAACCGTACATCCCTAGTCATAGGCTATGGAACAGGCGGCAATACATCTAACTTTGGTCGCCAAGTAGAACCCGGCGGAGCTACTTATCAACGGGTTACCTTGGAGGGGCGTCGGTACTGGGTAACCAACCGATTCATTGATTGGTACGTGGGTCCTTATCTGCGTTTGAGTCGGTTAACGGTGAGTGAGTTTATGTATGACCAGCAGGGTAATGCGCTTAAAGATAGCCAAGGCCTTCGACTGGCCAGCCAAGAACAGGCTTTCATTTGGATACCGGGCTTAATGGTTGGCGGTCAATGGATCAAAAAGTGGTTTTGTATAGATGGCTCGTTTGGTCTTCAACGTCAGGTAGTGGTTGGCTCCCCTGCATCAAGTAATCAATTGGTGGAGGCCATGACTGCTCCCTGGGCACCTCGCCTAGGTTTGAGTGTGGGAATTGCTTTTTGATAAGTATCCTCCATTAACTAAACATATTTCCACTTATACAGTAGAATGAACAGAATGATAGGGCCGGTAAAGATGTCGCTGAACGTGCTCATTTGACTATCTACAGTATCAATCTTTGGCAAAAGTCCAAACTTCAATTGAAAAAACGTATGTTCTCCCTGAAATACAGATTTTATTCATACATTTCATCAAAACTCAAAACTTAAAAGTATATGAATAACAAGCGTTTGTATTTAGCTACCCGGGTAGCGGCAATCGCCCTGACCGTTTCGCTGGCTATTGTAAGTTGCCAGCCGGTAGAAATCACGACCCCTGTCTCATCGACCCGTTCAGATGCCAATGCCAAGCTAAGCGCCGGAACGGGTTATGTGGATGGCGAACTTTTGATTCAATTCGTGGAAGGAGCGTCAGATGACGACAAGCAAAAAGCCTTTGACAAGGCCAAGGGACAACCAATCGAGAAAAT
>JACMPG010000241.1 GCA_014377625.1 Spirosoma sp. | reverse complement strand
TGTCCTCCAGCCCAATGAACCCACTGCGTCGGTAGCTTCATCAATATCGAAAGCCGATGTGCAGTTTATGCCCGAAGGCGGGCATCTGGTGGCGGGTTTCGACGGGCGCGTGGCGTTCAAAGCCGTTGGCGCAAACGGGTGCGGGCAAACCGTTGAGGGGTTTGTACTCAACAGTCAGAAAGATACGGTTATCGGATTTGCCAGTACGCACCTCGGTATGGGTACGTTTGGCTTTAAGCCCGAAGCCGGACAGACGTACACTGCCTTTGTGAAACAAACGAATGGTGGCTTTACGACGTATCCGCTACCCGCCGTGCTGCCACAGGGAGCCGTTCTTCAGGCCGATAACCTGAGTAATAAAGACAACCTGAAGGTGTATGTGCAGCATAACAGAACCAGCGCTGATCCTAACGCCACCCTCACACTGCTGGCCCAGACGCGCGGGCAGGTGATTCAGGCTGCGAAGATTCCACTCAGCCGAAAAACGGGCGTGGTGCAACTGCCGAAAAAGCAGTTTCCCGAAGGCATTGCCCAGCTTACGCTCTTCGACGAAACCAACCAGCCCGTTTGCGAACGGCTGGTGTTTATCGACCATAACGACCGCATCAACGTCCGTATCGAACCCAGCAAAGCCACGTACCATCCCCGCCAGAAAGTAGAGCTGACCATCACAACCACCGATGCAGACGGTAAACCACTAATCGCTAACCTCTCGCTGGCGGCTGTTGACGACCGGCTGTCGCCCAACCTCGACTCTAACCGGGCCACTATCACCTCGCACCTGCTGCTCTCGTCTGACCTGACCGGTACTGTCGAGCAACCCGCTTATTACTTCGACCCGCTTAACACCGACCGGGCTGCCAAACTCGATCTGCTACTGATGACGCAGGGCTGGCGACGGTTTGTCTGGTCTGATGTGCTGGCCGGTACGCCACCACCCATCAGGTTTCCCGTTGAGCGCGGGCTATCGCTGACCGGGCAGGTGCGCAAACCCAATCAGAAAGACATTGGTGGCGTGGTGAAGCTCAACTTCATCCTGACTAAGAAGGATACCACCGGCACCACGCCCCGGCGGCTGTTTCTAATGGGCGATACCGACGAGCAGGGCAATTTTGGGGCATTCGATCTTGACTTTACCGATACCACCACCGTGCTGATTCAGGGAACGAAAGGCAGGGCCAACCGCGATCTTGTTATTTCGCTCGATCAGCTCCTGACGCCCCGCGTTACGCTGGTGCAGCCGCCCTATAATCCGGTAGAGTTCAACGCCGACGAATATGCCGAGTTCATACGCCGTACCGACGAGTATATGGCCATTGAGCGGCAAATCAGAAACAACCGTGAGGTGCTGCTGAAGGCCGTAACGGTAAAAGCCAAAAAATACGTGGAGACTGACAGCCGAAAAATATACAGCAACCCCGACGCCACCGTGAAGTTCGATCAACTGAATACCAGCGGACGGCAGAACATTCTGGAGGTGATTCAGAGCCGTATTGCGGGGGTGCAGGTAACAGGGTCAGGTTTTAGTGCGAAAGTGCAGATTCGGGGAGCGGCTAACTTTGGCGGAGCTATTGAGCCGCTTTTTGTTATTGATGGAATGCCAACCGACTTGCAGGGTGCGTTGAGTATTTCGGTGCAGGATGTCGATCTGGTTGATGTGCTAAAGGGGGCCTCGGCGGCTATTTATGGCTCCCGGGCGGCTGGTGGAGTTATCTCGATTCTAACCAAACGCGGCTCCCCTAACTATGAAGCTACCAAAGAAGCCGCCCCCGGCACGCTGGTGGCTAAACTACCGGGTTACCTGCCCGTGAAGGAGTTTTACGCCCCCCGTTACGACCAGAAACTGCCCGATGGTGCCGATAAACCTGACTACCGAACTACCCTGTTCTGGACGCCAGCTATACAGACCGGGGCCGACGGCAAAGCCACCGTATCATTCTTTACGTCCGATGCCAGAAACCCCGTCCGCATTCAGGTCGAAGGCGCCAACATCATCGGAATGCCCGGTGTGGGTAAGCAAACCGTGCGGGTTGAGTAGAAGGTAGGTTGGACCATCTTGTCTGACCAAGCTGTCAGGTCAACGATGTAGCTACCACATTAGCTCCTTGTTGGGGCTGGTCTGTCAAGAGCCGCAACGGCGTACCAAACCAACCTACACACAAACCACCAAAGCCATGAACCCAAAACCACTCCTGCTAAGCCTGTTTCTTGCCACGTCGCTGTATCCGGCCACGGCGCAACCCGTTTACCCCTCCATTGGGCAAATTGTCAGAACTGACCCGCGTCTGGATAAACTTATTCCGAATGATGCCAAAATTGAAGTCCTGACCAGTGGCTTTGTCTGGGCCGAAGGGCCGGTTTGGGTAAAACAGCAGGACGATACCCCCGGTTTCCTGCTGTTTTCCGACGTACCGGAGAACACCGTGTTCCGCTGGACCGAAAAAGACGGGCTGACTCCATTTCTCAAACCGTCGGGCTACACGGGCCGGGGGCGGTATAGCGACGAACCCGGCTCCAACGGCCTGACCATCGACGCGCAGGGGCGACTCATCTCCTGCGAACACGGCGATCAGCGCATCTCGGCCATGCCACTTAGCGGAGCAGGGGGTAAAGTGACGCTGGCCGACAATTACCGGGGTAAACGGCTCAACAGCCCCAACGACGTAGCGGCCCACCCCGACGGCAGCTATTTCTTTACCGACCCACCTTATGGCCTGCCCAACCGCGAAAAAGGCCTCGGCCCGAACGACATTACGGGTGTTTATCGCATTGC
This sequence comes from Spirosoma sp., assembly GCA_014377625.1. GTDB lineage: Bacteria > Bacteroidota > Bacteroidia > Cytophagales > Spirosomataceae > Spirosoma. The sequence continues at coordinate 19,179 of JACMPG010000241.1, read as the reverse complement.
GGCAGACGGTGCCATAAGCCTGTTTGTGGGCGATCTGACCCGGCCCAATGGCGTAGCTTTCTCGCCCGATGGCAAAACGGTTTACGTAGCGCAATCAGACGGAGCTAACCCACTTGTGATGGCCTATCCGCTGCAATTAAATGGATCGGCGGGTAAAGGGTGCGTGGTGTTCGGAGCCGAGGGTATGAAAAAAGCTGGGCTGACCGGTGGTTTTGACGGCATGAAGGTAGACCGCGATGGCAACCTGTGGGTTACGGGCGGACGTGGCGTACTGGTGCTGTCGGCAGCGGGCGAGTTGCTGGGCCACCTCAAAATCGGCGTGGCTACGTCCAACTGCGCCTGGGGCGACGATGGCAGCACGCTCTACATCACCGCCGACATGTACATCTGCCGGGTGAAAACCACCGCCAAAGGAATTATGAATTATAAATGATAAATTATGAATTGTCTGGCGTGGAGAGACTGGCGTGTCTACATTCCTCATTCATCATTAATAATTCATCATTATAGAGGTTATCTTTGAGGTAGTGAATTGAATTGTAGCTTGGTAATAGAGTCTATTCTCATGCTGGAGAATCGTAAGTGGGTTATTATTGGGGTGTTTATACTGGTTGGGATCACATATCTGGCGAGGCTTTTCTACTTGCAGGTGCTGGACGATACCTACTCGCTGGGGGCGTCGAAAAACTCTATCAAGCGGGTGGTGGAGATTCCATACCGGGGGCAGGTGTATGACCGGAACAATCAGCTTCTTGTCTATAACATGCCGGTTTATGACCTGTACGTAACGCCCAAACAGGTCAGAATTCCCGATACGACGGCCTTCTGCCGGATGATGAACCTCTCACTATCCGACTTCGACAGTATTATGGGCCTTGCTAAAAATTATTCGGCGGTGAAGCCCTCGCTATTCATCAAGCGACTATCCAAAGAAGATTTTGCCCGTATTCAGGACGCTCTGGTCGATTATCAGGGTTTCGAGCCGATGATTAGTTCTATGCGAACGTACCCGGCCCATACGCTGTCCAATGCGCTTGGGTACGTGAGCGAGATTACCAAACGCCAGTTGGAGAATCAGGATTTGCCCTACTACCGGCAGGGCGATTATGTGGGCCACAATGGGCTGGAGGAACAGTACGAAGAGCAACTCCGCGGCAGACGGGGCGTCAAGTTCATGATGCAGAACGTGCGGGGCGTAAACAAGGGGTCGTGGAAAGACGGTGAGTTTGACACGCTGGCGGTGGCCGGGCAGAACCTCATTACCGGTATCGACGTAGACGTGCAGCAATATGCCGACAGCCTGATGCGGAATAAAGTGGGTTCCGTACTGGCCATTGAACCCGCCACCGGCGAAATCCTGGTATCGGTCTCGGCTCCAACATACGACCCCAATCTGCTGTCGAGCCGCCATTTCTCGAAAAACTACCGTGCGCTCATCAAGAACCCGTATAAGCCGCTCATCAACCGGCCTGTCATGGCCAGCTACCGGCCCGGTTCTACGTTCAAACTTATTCAGGCACTCATTGCGCAACAACAGGGGTCATTGTTCCCGAATATGGTTTATGGACACGGCGGCTCGCCTATGCGTTGCCACTGCCGGGGTGGCAATAACCTGCGCGGGGCTATTCAGAACTCCTGCAACCCGTATTTTTATCAGGTATTTCGGAAGTTTATGTACTTCAATGGTGACCCGAACACCTTCAAAGCATCGGCAATTGGGTTGCGGAGCTGGCATGACATGTCCGAAAAGTTTGGCATGGCTGACCGGCTGGGTGTTGACCTGCCAAGCGAACTAAAAGGTAACCTGCCCACCGTGAAGTATTACGATAAGGTGTATGGGGGCGAAAAAAGCTGGAAATTCTCGAACGTCTATTCGCTTAGTATCGGCGAAGGTGAACTGCTCATCAGCCCGCTCAAACTGGCAAATCTTGCGGCCATCATCGCCAATCGGGGCTGGTATATCATACCCCACTACATAAAAGGATTTGGTAAGACCGGTGTGGGCGTACCCACCGAATACCTTGAACGGCACGAAACCGGTATTGACTACAAATACTACTTACCTATCATCGATGGCATGCGTGCTGCCGTGGCACGCGGTACGGTAACGCCCTTAGCAAATATTAACGGGATAGAACTTTGCGGCAAAACCGGTACGTCGCAAAACGCCAAGTTCGGCCATAAGTTCGACCACTCCATTTTCATTGGCTTCGCGCCAATGAATAATCCCAAGATTGCCGTAGCGGTATTTGTGGAGAATGCGGGCTGGGGCGGTAAAGCCGCTGCATCGGTGGCGGCACTGGTAGCCGAACGGTATCTGAAGCGCAAAACCGAAGCTAAAAAACTGGAAGCGCAGGTGCTGGCATCTAATTACCTGCCCGCCCTCAGCCGCCTGCCGGGTGCTGCCAAACCTGCCGCGCCGAAACCAGTTTACCCAAAGCCAGTTGCTCCCCAAAAGGATTCGGCTGCGGCAAAACCCCTCATGACCGCCACCAAGCCCAAATCCCTAACCCTCGCAACCGTAGCAAGCGGGAATTAAGTCCGTTCACGGTTTTCAGCTCACGGTTGCCGCAGTCGCAGGAGTACTGGTGCGTCAGCTAACCGTGAACGGAAAACCGTGAACCACAAACTGAATCATGTCCTCTTCCAACGATCCATTCGCGCAAAAAATAGACTGGCTTACGCTGGTTCTGTACTTCGGCTGCGTCACTATTGGCTGGCTTAACGTCTATGCCGCTGTGTACAGCCCTGAGAACCACACCAACCTGTTCGATATGACTACCAATGCCGGTAAGCAACTCATGTGGATTGGTACGACGGTAATCCTGATTATCTGCATCTTAGTGATAAACCACAAGTTTTTCGACTCATTTGCGTACGTCTTTTACGCCGTGATGATCGTGGTGCTGATCGCGGTCCTGTTTCTGGGATCGAACATAAACGGGTCGCGGTCGTGGTTTAAGTTCGGGGCGTTTTCCATCCAGCCCGCCGAGTTTGCCAAAGTAGCTACGGCCCTGGCCCTCGCCAAATACATCGACGTGCCGGGAATAAACCTGACCAAAGGCAAAGACTTACTATACATTGGCGGTATCATCGTGCTGCCCTGTATCCTGATTCTGGCCTCGAACGAAACGGGCTCTACACTCGTCTTTGCGTCATTTGTTATTATGCTTTATCGTGAAGGGCTGCCCGGCTGGATCCCGGCGGTGGGTATTACGGTGGCCGCTTTGTTTGTTCTCGCGCTGATCTTTCCGAAGCTGTACATCTTTGCCGGTATTGTAGCTCTGTTCGGTATCATCGCGCTGCTTATGCCGCGTTACAACCGCACCACCCGCAACCTGATTGCCATGGCCGTGGTAGGGGCGGGTATGATGGTTCTGGTAACGGGCGTCGATTTTTTTGTGAACGGGGTGCTGCAAAAACACCAGCGCAACCGTATCAAAGTACTCGTTGATCCTACCATTGACCCGCTCGGCGTGGGCTGGAACGTAACGCAGGCCAAGATTGCCATTGGCTCCGGGCGATTGCAGGGTAAGGGCTTCCTGGAGGGTACTCAAACCAAGTTTGACTTTGTGCCGGAGCAAAGTACCGACTTTATTTTCTGCACCATCGGCGAAGAACATGGCTTTGTGGGCAGCACGGTGGTTATTCTGCTGTTTTTGGGTCTGCTCTCGCGTATTGTAATTCTGGCCGAAAAGCAGCGCAGCAAATTTGCACGGGTGTATGGCTACTGTGTGGCGGGCATTCTGTTCTTCCACGTCATGATCAACATTGGCATGACCATTGGACTGATGCCGGTCATTGGTATTCCACTACCGTTTTTTAGCTACGGCGGTTCGTCACTCTGGTCATTCTCGATCCTGCTGTTCATCTTCCTCAAGCTCGACTCCCGCCGAACGGCCCTCATGCGGAGGTGATTTCAGGCTGACCCCGCCTGTAAGTTTATGGGGCGGTTTGAGTAACCAGAAAATCGACAACGTCTTCCAGTTTCTCGGTTTTGGCGTAAACGGCCCGCTGGCGGGTAGCTCCATTACCCATCCTGAATAGTTTGGTAATCAGCGATTTCGTTTCCTTATACTCTTCGAAGGCGGTCAGGGCGGGCCTGACGTAGGCCAGCAGAGCATCAACCATCTGCCGGGCCGGAACGGACTGTTTTGTCAGCGGGTCGATCAGTGTTTCGTCAAGTCCGAAGCGAGCCGCCTGCCACTTTGCGGCCTGCAATACCTCATTTCGCACGAACGGTATCGGTACGTTCTGCTCAACTTCCCAGGCGCAGGTACGGGCCAGTCCGCGAATCAGACTCGTAACGAGTACGGCCTCATCAATGGTTAGGCACACGTCCGCAACCCGAAACTCCAGCGTTTCGTAGCGTACCGCCGGGCGCACATCCCAGTAAATCTTGCTGGCGTCGGCAATGATACCCGTGGTGGTCAGGTCAGTAATGAGCGACTCGTAGTCGGCCCGGTCGGTAAACAGGAGTGGCGTGCCCGCCGTGGGCCAGCGACCCCATATTTGAGTACGAAAACTGGCGTAACCCGTGTCAGTACCGAGCCAGAACGGCGAGTTGCCCGCTATAGCCAGGAGCGTAGCCAGCCAGGGACGTACCCGGTTCATCACCTGAATGGCTACGTCGCGGTCGGGAATACCAACGTGGACGTGGCAGCCGAAGATCAACTGCTCGCGGGTCAGTTGCTTATAGTCGGCGGCAATATCGCGATAACGGGCTTTACGGGTCAGTTTCTGGTCCTCCCAGTGCGAAAAAGGGTGCGTGCCAGCCGCCACAATACGGTCGCCTTTGTGGTCGGCGGCAGTAATAACCTCGCGACGCAGCCGGGTCAGTTCGCGCCGGACGCTGGCCAGTGATGCGCAGACGGGCGTACATATCTCAATCTGCGAACGGTACATTTCTGGCGTTACGTGTTCGCCGAGAGCTTCCCGTGCTTCGGGTAAAATACGCTGGGCATCAGATGCCAGGGCACGGGTATGGGCGTTCACGATCTGGTATTCTTCTTCAACGCCGAGCGTAAACGCGTTGTCAGGAATGGTGGCAAAGGACATACGTGCGAAGGGAGCAGGCTCTGTCAGCCTATTTCAGTATCAACCCCGCCTACCGCAAATTGTTGTTTACGACTCGCGCACCAGGTTAACACCCGTAAGCAGGAAAACCAGCCCCACAACGCCCGGCACGGCGGCTTCCCAGTGCGTAATGCTGAAGCCCATTACGGGTTTGCCATCGGAGAGAAACGCGATAAGCGCGAATAGAATGACTACGACGCCCAGAATGGTGAGCGACGCACCAAAGAAACGCCGGAAGTTGGTATTGTTTTCCATGAGGGATTAATGAGAAATTTTATCTTTGGTATCAACCGTATTTGGGTTGCTTAGTTCGGCGAGCGGCTTTGCCACGGTTAGTCCGCGCTTCTGCCCTTCGGTTACTAAAAAGGGGTAGGCCTGCTCCAGCGAGTTCGGTACCAGGCCGTCCAGCACGGCTTCGCGTATCAGCGTCTTCAACTCACCCACGTCCTTGCCGGGGGGCAGTCCAAAGGCTTCCATAATCAGTTCGCCCGTGATGACCGGCTGGAAATTGCGCAGTTTGTCGCGTTCTTCGAGGTCATGTAGTTTGCGTTCTACCTTGTCGAAGTTGCGCAGGTGTTTCTGCACCTTTTCGTAGTTTTTGGAGGTGATATCGGCTCGGCAAAGGGCCATCAGCCCGTCGAGGTCGTTGCCGGCATCGAACAGCAACCGGCGCAGGGCCGAGTCGGTAATCTGCTCTTTGGTAAGGGCAATGGGGCGCAGGTGCAGCCGAACCAGCGTCTGCACAAACTTCATATGCTCGTTGAGTGGCAGTTTCAGTTGCTTGAAGATGCGCGGTACCCAGCGGGCACCGAGGTCTTCGTGGCCGTGAAACGTCCAGCCCACTTTCTGGTCGAAACGTTTGGTGGCAGGCTTGGCAATGTCGTGCAGCAGGGCCGCCCAGCGCAGCCAGAGTTCATTTTGGGGCGATACGGCGGCTTTATTAGTGCGGTTTGCCACATTGTCCAGCACCTGCAGGGTGTGGTAAAAGTTGTCTTTATGGCCCTTGCCCTCTACTGTTTCTACGCCCTTGAGCGCGATTAGTTCGGGAAAAATCCGCTCCAGCAACCCGGCATGGTACAGCAGCTTGAACCCGTACGACGGCGTTTCTGAGAGCACGATTTTGTTCAATTCGTCGGTAATCCGCTCCTGCGACACGATGCTGATACGCTCGTTCATACGCATAATGGCGTCGAAGGTATCCGGCTCGATGTCGAAGTTAAGCTGACTGGCAAAGCGCACGGCCCGCATCATCCGCAACGGATCGTCGGAGAACGTAATGTCCGGATTGAGTGGAGTACGGATAACCTTCCGTTTGAGGTCAGTCAGACCACCGAACGGGTCGATGAGGTCGCCGAAATTGGTTTCGGACAGGCTGATACTCATGGCGTTGATCGTAAAATCGCGCCGGTTCTGATCATCTTCGAGGGTGCCATCTTCTACCAACGGCTTTCGCGAATCGCTGCGGTACGATTCTTTGCGGGCCCCCACAAACTCGATACCGTAGCCGGTTGACGTGGCTGGCAAAGCCGCCGTGCCAAAGTTAGAATAGACCGATAAGGGAACATTCATGGCCCGGCCCACGGCTTCGGCCAGCGCAATGCCACTGCCAACGCATACTACATCGATGTCTTTGGATGATCGGCCCAGCACCAGATCGCGCACGAAGCCGCCGATGACGTAGGTCGCTACGCCCAGCGCGTTGGCCTGTTGGGCAATAATCCCGAAAATCGGGTTTTTATGAAGAGTGTCGCTAAAATTCATTTTCTGATAAACGAAACGTCGCCGTCCGTACCCAGCCGCATAATACGCCCCCATTTGGGCATACCGGGCAGCGTACCGAACCGCTCCGTCACTAACGCGTCAACAGCTGCGGGTAGTTTCAATGCCTCCAGCGGTATAACCAGCAACGCCCGTCCAAAACTGCCAATCAGCCGCTGCACATCGTCGGCCAGCGCCCGCCGAACGGCAATGGTTGGGTCGTTGTCCAGCAGGGTGGCCGCTACGTTCTTACCCTGATCGTACACGACGGTAAGCGGGTTCTCGGCAAACTCGACCAGGTCATATGCCACGTCGGGCAGTTTGGCCACGTACATCCCCAACTGATCGGTATTCTTAATCAGGACAGTGATCCGTTGATGAGGAGATAGAAACTCCCGCAACGTGAGCAACTGCGCAACGGCGGCTTCGTTGGTGGGGTCAGCGGCAACGCACCAGCCGGTTTCGTCGGCCAGTGCAATGAGTTTGCCCTGCCGAAGCTGGTACGCTATATCGCGAATGGATGCGGTCATAACGCAAAGATAGGTATGCAGTACCTATGATACAGGGTGTATTGCTGGCGCAGGAGCGTCTTGCGCCAGCAATACACCCATATCGTACATCAGGAAACTGCCTGAAAACGGTTAATCGAGTATCCTATTCTCTTTTGGTTGAAAGAGCCAGCTTTTGTTTGCCCACAACTAATTTCTCTATGTGTACTAAATGATTGACTAACTGATGATAATGTCGCGAACCTGCGCCCGGCGGGCTGCGGCCCCGTTGAGACAGATAATATCTGTGTTTCGTTCGTCTTTAATGACGTAGGTCACGAGCCGTTCGCCGTTGTTGTTCACAATGTGTACTTGGTCATTTTCGAGCAGCCCGGCGGCATGTATCAGGTTTTCGGGTGATACTGCCGACGTAATTTAACTCCGCCTGCGTGACTTTAACCCGGTGAAGCTTCGATTTCGCTAAGTTGACAAACATTTTCTCAGTGATCGGTGAACAGTAACCAGTTAACAGGTGTGGCAAGTCTGGCGTTCCTCCGTACACCCACTGCTTACTGATAACTGGTCACTGATAACTGGTTTAATAAACCGCCATTTCTGGTTCTATTTCCCGCGCCCAGGCGTCAATGCCGCCCTCGAGGTTGTAGAGATTGGTCAGGCCTTCCTGCGCATAGAGGTACTCGGCTACGTTGGCCGAGCGGATGCCGTAATGGCAGTAGATCACTACGGGCCGGTCGGTGGGGATACGCTTGCGGTTGTTGGGAATCATACCCACGGGTACCAACACGGCATCGGGCAGGTGGCAAAGGTCGTATTCGGGGCGTTCGCGCACGTCGAGCAGGAAGACTGGTTGGCTGGCGGCTATCCGGTTTGCCAGTTCGCGGACGGTCATTTTCTGCGGCCCCACCCCGGTTTTGCTCACCGTACCAGCGGCAGCCAGTCCTTGCTGCGCCAGGGCTTCGGCATCGTTCCGGCGTTTGGTCTTTATTTTTTGCTGATCCATTGTCAACAGATCAATTATGAGCAGATGACTGGAAAGGGGATGACCGATGCCGGTAATGAGCTTGATAACTTCGCTGGCCTGGTAGGTGCCAATGACACCCGGCAGCACACCCAGTACACCTGTATCGTTACAGTTCGGAATCTCGATCTGGTTAGGCGCTTCGGGAAACAGACAGCGGTAGGTTGGCCCGCGCTTTACTTCGCCCGCATCATCAACCCCAACGGGTGCGTTCAGCACAGCCACCTGCCCCTCAAAGCGATGAATGGCCCCGTAAACAAAGGGCTTGTCCAGCGCAACGCATGTATCATTAACTATGTAGCGGACCGTGAAATTATCGGTGCAGTCAACCACAATGTCGTATTGCTCAATAACAGACCGGGCGTTGGTGTGATCCAGGGACATGTTAAAGGAATCGAACCGCAAGTCAGGATTTAGTCGGTTCAGGTGAGCTACGGCCATCTTGGCTTTGGGCTTACCTACTTCGTCCGTAGTGTAGAGTACCTGCCGCTGTAGATTGCTGAGCGACACTACGTCCGGGTCAACAATGCCGATACTGCCCACGCCAGCCGCTGTCAGGTACAGCAATACCGGACAGCCCAGCCCTCCGGCTCCAACTACCAGAACCCGGGCGTTTTTGAGCCGTAATTGACCCGCAGTGCCAATTTCGGGCAAATTAAGGTGTTTCTGGTAGCGTTCCTGTTCGGAAGGGACAAGCGTGGTCGTTTCCATAGTTGATTGGTCGGATAAAGGTGTTTTGAGGATTCTATACTCCAACAGATTTCACTGGTTGAAAATTGCGTCTCTTAAAATTTTGGCGATTGGGCGGTATAAACTGACCTGTTGTTCGTTTTTAGTACGTATCGTTTCATACTATCATCCCGTTACGCAACCATGAACTACTTACGTCTTTCGGCGGTAGCCCTCTCCCTGACCCTGATGATCGGTCAGACAACCAACGCCATGCCCAATCCCGGCAAATCCAAAAAAGGTAAGTGGCAAACCCTGTTCGATGGCAAAACCTTTACCGGCTGGCACAACTACCTCAAAATGGGCCAACCCATTGGCGACAAATGGGCCGTTGACAACGAAGCCATCCATTTTACCGGCGGCCGGGGCGGCTCCGACCTTGTAACCGATAAAGAATACGGTGATTTTGAGCTGGAAATAGAGTGGAAAATCGCTGAAGGTGGCAACAGTGGCATTATCTACCACGTGAATGAGGACCCTAAGTACAAATCCACCTACATGACCGGTCCCGAAATGCAGGTGCTGGATAACGAACGCCATCCTGATGCCAAAGCGGGCCGCGACGGTAACCGCACCGCCGGGTCTTTATACGACATTCAGAAGCCTGTTACGCCTAACGCAGCCAAGCCCGCCGGTGAGTGGAACAAAGCCCGCCTGATTATTAAAAACGGACGCGGAGAACACTACCTGAACGGCAAAAAAGTGGCCGACTACCCCACTTCAGGCCCTGAATGGGATGCTATGATTGCCGAGAGCAAGTTTAAAGGCTGGGAAGGCTTTGGCAAATACCAGACCGGTCACATCGCTTTGCAGGACCATGGCAATCAGGTCTGGTACCGTAATATTCGCATTAGAGAGTTGTAAAGTTGTACAGCCATAGCGTTGTATAGTTCTTTCGAGGCTATGCAGACTTCGGTGGCTGAAAACTTTACAACTCTACGACTCTATAACCTTACAACTTATGTTTTCTCGTCGAAACGCCCTCCGAACCCTAACCGGCACCGCCCTGACGCTGCCCGCCCTGACCAATTCGCTCGCCAATACCATGACCGAGTCGGAACCCAACGCACCTTACGCGGCTACGGCCCCGCTGAAGGGCAACATCAACCACTCGGTTTGCAAGTGGTGTTATAATAAAATTCCGCTCGAAGAATTCTGCAAATCAGCCAAAGAAATGGGCATTACGTCCGTTGACCTGACTGGGCCTCTTGAATGGCCTACGCTGAAAAAATACGGGCTCACCTGTGCTATGGCGCAGGGGGCGGGCAAAGGCATCGGCGAGGGCTTCAACGACCCCAAACTCCACGATGAACTCGTAGCCAGTTACGAAGCCATTTTTCCAAAACTGAAAGAAGCCGGACTTACCAACGTTATCTGCTTTTCGGGTAACCGGCGCGGCATGAGCAACGAAGAGGGACTGAAAAACTGCGCCGTTGGCCTGAAACGCCTGATGCCCAGTGCCGAAAAACACGGCGTAACGATGGTGATGGAACTGCTCAACAGCAAAGTCGATCACAAAGATTACATGTGTGATCATACGGCCTGGGGTGTTGATCTGTGCAAAGCGGTAGGGTCGGAGCGGTTCAAGCTGCTGTACGATATCTACCATATGCAGATCATGGAGGGCGACATTATCCGTACCATCCGCGCCAATCACCAGTACATTGCCCACTACCACACGGGTGGCAATCCGGGCCGGAATGAGATTGACGAAACGCAGGAAATTTACTACCCCGCCGTCATGAAAGCCATTGTCGATTTGGGCTTCAAAGGGTACGTAGCGCAAGAGTTCATCCCCAAACGCGACCCACTCAAGAGCCTGCGCGAAGGCGTTATGATCTGCGACGTATAAAGGGATAAGGGGTAAAAGGTGTAGGGGGTAAGGCTGGCGCAAAATTATTGATGCGCCAGCCTTACCCCCCACACCTTTTACCCCTTAATGTACTCTCTTGTAATTCTTGTATTCGCCGATGCGCCAGCCGGTCAGTTTCTCGATGAAGGTTAGCAGCCGGACGCGGGGCGAATAGCGTTTCTGACTCGTGTCAAAGGCAAAGGCCCAGTTGAGCCGGTCAACGCGGGGCTGCATCACGGCGGGGTGCGTACCCGTGAAGCGGGCCAGCGAATCAATCTCGCTATAATCGAAGTTCTGCTGTGCTGCTTCAGCTTTGGCAATCTGTTCAGCCTCCGTATGCCAGAAGTGATTGGCGAAGCCAAGCCGTTTTTTCTGCAAGTCAGGATGCTTCACCCAGCCGTAGTGGTAGATGGTGGCGTCGATGAGTTTGACGCGCAGTTTCTGATTGTCGCGCGTTCGGAATCCCTGCGCATCCTTGTAAGCCGCTACGTTGCCCCGATTTCGAATGACCCGTATTTCGCGCCGGTACCACTGTCGGGAGTCGCCGACGTAGCTGTACGAGCCGTAGAAATGAAGATACTTAAACAGCAGGCCATCAACAGCATTGTCTGTCAGATACGTTTGCATGGCTTCGCGTACCGTCGGGATATCCTGCTCGTGCAAGACTTCATCGCCCTGAATATAGAAGCACCAGTCGGCATCGGGCGAAACAGCAGCCAGCGCTTTGTCGGTTTCCAGGGCCAGTACCCGCCCTCCGGCGCGGGAAGCATCGTCCCAAACGGTACGGATAATGCGGATTTTATCGGACCGAATGCCCTCGATCAGGGCCAGCGTATTGTCGTCTGAATTGCCTACGGCCACCACAAATTCGTCGCAGAGGGGCAGGACTGAGGTGATGGCTTCAACAACGGGATAATCGAACTGAACGGCGTTACGAATAAAGGTAAACCCGGCTACTTTCATGGAACAAAAATAGGCGTTGGCTCATAAATTCTCGCGCTTCATCGCTTTCGCGGCAAAACCTGGTGCATGACACGCAAGAAACTGACACGTTTACCCACCAAATCATACCGTTTACGACATTTGTTGGGGTTGGCGATCATTTTCATGCACTTTTGTCGTATCAGCTTTTCTGACCTTTCCCGTTATACAACCAACTCATTTCACTATGCTTATTCTCCTTAAACACGTTCACTACGTCTGGCTGCTCTGGCTCATTACGCTGGCCGCCTGTACCAACTCGACCGACACGCCCACGCCGGTACAAAATCAGTACCTGGTCAGCAGCACCGAGGTGGCTAAACTAACCAAAGAGCAGGTCGTGGCGCAGCTTGGGCCTGTTGCCAGTCAGCTGGGTGGCGTACCGCTGACTCCCTTCATTCAAAACGGCTGCACCCAATACCGGCTGACTTACAAAACCAAAGGTTCCGATGGGGCTGACGTGACCGCTTCTGGCGCGGTGCTGGTGCCAACGCAGGCCAACGGTACGCCCAAAGCCGGACCCCTGTCGGCCCTGAGTATTCAGCATGGTACGCTGTTCAACGAACCCGATGCCCCGTCGTACTTCGCGCCCAATACCGAATCGACTACGGTGGGCGTACTGGGCGCTGCTTTGGGGTATCTGGTGGTCTACCCCGATTACATTGGCTACGGAGCCAGCAAGGCGGTGCCGCATCCCTACGAAGTGCGTAAAGTCACGGCGTCGACCAGTTACGATATGCTGAAGGCGGTGCAGGAATTTGTAAAGGAGAAAAACATTGACTGGACCGGCAACAAGCTGTTTTTGTCGGGCTATTCGCAGGGGGGGGGCGCTACGATGGCGTTGCAGCAGAAAATTGAATCCGAGACGCCCGCTGCCTTTACGCTCAAAGCCGTTAGCTGCGGAGCTGGTGCCTACGATAAACTCAACTTCACGAAGTTTCTGCTCAGCAGCCCCTCGTCTGGCGATCCAACATCAAACAGTCAGTACCTGTGGGTAATGACAACCTACAACCGGGTTTATAATCTGAATCGACCCATTTCATACTTCCTGAAAGAACCCTACGCCAGCGCCGTACAGACGCAGGGACCACTGGCACCCATCAACGTTAGTTTCAATGTGGCGGCTACCGATGCTTTCAAAAACGGCATCATGAACGGTACTGACACCGACCTTATCAATGCCCTGAAAGATAACGATACGTATAACTTCGTGCCCAAAGTCCCCACACTACTCATTTATGGCACGGCTGATACGCAGGTATATCCGCTCAACAGCATCAATCCCGCCGATGCCATGAAAAAAGCGGGAGCTACCACCGTCCAGTTGATTCCGCTGCCCGGCGAGACCCACGTCAGCGGTATTGCGGGCTACCTGACCCAGACCATTCTGTATTTCCAGTCCGTTCAATAGGAAGTATCGGACCGGCACCTTGCTGGTCCGATACGTGTTATCAATTGACTAATCTCGGTCAAAACTATACCCTGCCCGAAAGCAGCCGGGTAAACCTCTCTTATGGAGCCTCACTCTGTTGAAAAAGCGACCAGTGCCATCGCCGACAAATACCGCCTGTCTATCCTGCTCGAACTGTCGGAGCGCGGCAGCATGACCAGTACCGACGTGCAGGAACTAACCGGTTTATCGCAACCCTGCGTGTCGCATCACGTAAAGCAACTGACCGAAAGTGGCCTGGTGAATGCCTTTAAAGAAGGGCGTAACGTACATCTTTCGCTTAACAAGGAAGCACTCCAGAAATTATCGGGCTTTTTATCGACACTTGGCTGATACTATTTTGTCGAAACACATCTAAACTTTTAAATGTATTTGCTGGTTAAGCCTGAAGTACAACCATAATCGTATCCAGTATCATGGCACAGAAACTGTTTGAACCTGCCCAATTGGGCAATATTACCCTCGCCAATCACATCGTGATGGCTCCCATGACCCGCAACCGGGCTACCGCCGACCATATTCCTACCGACATCATGCCGACGTATTACGCGCAACGCGCAACGGTTGGTCTGATTATTACCGAAGGCACGGCCCCCTCGCCCAACGGCGAAGGTTACGCCCGCATTCCGGGCATTCATAGTGCCGAACAGGTAGCGGGCTGGCGTACCGTAACGGACGCCGTTCATGCCGAAGGTGGCAAAATCTTCATACAGCTAATGCACACGGGCCGTGTTGGCCATGCGTCGCACCTGGCCGAAAATGCCGAAGTCGTGGCTCCATCGGCTATTGCTGCCGAGGGGCAGATTTATACCGATACCGAAGGGATGCAGGACTACCCCACGCCCCGCGCCATGAGTCTGGACGAAGTGAAACAGGCCGTGCAGGAATATGTGAAAGCATCTGAGAACGCAATAGAAGCCGGTTTTGATGGTGTTGAACTGCACGGAGCCAACGGCTACCTGATTGAGCAGTTTATTGCCCCCAACACCAATCAGCGCACCGACGAGTACGGCGGTAGCGTAGAAAATCGTAGCCGGTTTGCCCTCGAAGTAGCCGAAGCCGCGGGCAGGGCCATCGGGTTCGATAAACTGGGCATCCGGCTTTCGCCCTACGGTGTTTTCAACGATATCAAACCCTATCCCGAAGCCGACGAAACGTACCGCCACCTCGCCGAAAAACTCAACGATCTGGGTCTGGTCTATCTGCACTTGGTTGATCACTCGTCTATGGGTGCGCCCATTGTGCCGGAGCAACTCGTCAATGACATTCGGGAGCGGTTCACTAAAACCCTGATCCTGAGCGGTGGCTACGACGTGGAGCGGGCCGAAGCAGTTCTGGAAAGTGGCAAAGCTGATTTAGTGGCCTTTGGACGGCCCGTACTGACGACCCCCGATTTCGCGGAACGCAGCAAAGTTGGTGCCGAACTCAACCAGCCCGACTACGACACGTTCTACACCCCCGGTGAGAAAGGCTACACGGATTACCCCACGCTGGAAGAAGTACAGGCGTAACGGATCCATATATTCGTAGCACAAAAAAGACCCGCTAAGCAGTTAGCGGGTCTTTTTTGTGTACTTCGCTGACTGGCTTATGCCATGACAATCTTCAGCATTTGCTCCAGGATGATGCGCCCGTCGGTGTTGCCGAGAATGGGGTCGGCGGCCCGTTCGGGGTGGGGCATCATGCCGAAAACGTTCTTCTGCGCGTTACAGACGCCCGCAATATTTTCCAGACTCCCGTTGGGGTTAGCCGCGTCGGTTACGTTGCCAGCTTCGTCGCAGTACCGGAACAACACCTGCCCGTTGTCGTTGATGGCCCGGAGCGTGTCGGCATCGGCAAAGTAGCGGCCTTCGCCGTGCGCCATCGGAATCTTGTACGCCCTTCGTTCAAGATCAGCCGTCAGCAGCGAGTCGGGCGATTCGGGACGGAGATAAATGTTTTTGCAGATGTATTGCTGGTTGGTATTGCGCAGCAACACGCCCGGCACAAGGTTGGCTTCGGCCAGAATCTGAAAACCGTTGCAAAAGCCAATGAGGTAGCCACCCCGGTTGGCGTGGGCAATGACCTCGTTCATAATGGGCGAAAACCGCGCTACGGCCCCCGTGCGGAGGTAGTCGCCGTAGGAGAAGCCGCCGGGCAGGATGATAAAATCGCAGCCCTGCAAATCGTGGTCTTTGTGCCAGAGTTTAACAACGGGCTGGCCCATCAGTTCGAGGGCATCAACGGCATCCTGATCGCAGTTGGAGCCGGGAAATACAACAACACCAAATTTCATATTGTCTTACTGGTTATTTCTTTGGTAGGTTGGATAAGAGTGTCCAACCTATTTCACTTCCATGGGCTGTCCCGCCATTGTGGCCTTGCCTCGCTCGAAGGTCAGGTCGATACGGCCCAGATTGATCCCGGCAAAACCGACCTGATTAATCCAGATGGGCTGACCGTCGCGGTTGTTGACCGTAACGGGTGCATCCAGAAACGTGTGCGTGTGGCCACCAATGATCCCGTCGATGTGGCGGGTTTGTGCAGCCAGTACGTTGTCCGAAACGGTTGGCCCGTCGTATTTGTAGCCGAGGTGCGAGAGACAAATCACGTAATCGCATTTCTTCTCATTACGCAGCGTAGCGGCCACGTCGCTGGCAATTTCGATGGGGTCGAGGTACTTAGTCTCGCGGTAGGCACTTTTGGGAATCAGCCCTTCGGGCCGTATGCCCAGGCCAAATACGCCCACCTTTACCCCGTCTCTAACGAAGATTTTGTACGGCGTCGTTTTGCCGTCCATGACCGTATTGGTGAAGTCGTAGTTGGCAATGACGAAGGGGAAGCGTGCCTTGCCAAACTGCGTCACCATATTGTCGATACCGCCGTCGAAGTCGTGGTTGCCGATGGTCCCGGCGTCGTAGCCCAACTGGTTCATGGCCAGAATTTCCGGCTCGCCGTTGTAGAGGTTGAAATACGGCGTTCCCTGAAAAATATCGCCCGCATCGAACAGCAGTACGTTGGGCGTCTGCTTCCGAATCTGCCCGATCAGCGTTGCCCGGCGGGCTATGCCACCGCGTCCGGCGTTGCGGCTGCCGTCCATCGGGAACGGGTCTAACCGACTGTGTACGTCGTTGGTGTGCAGAATGGTGAGCGCGGTGGTTTTGGCGGCTGCGAGGGCTTCGGGCATGACCGAGCCAATGACGGTAGCGGTACCGAGAAGTTTAAGAAAATCGCGCCTATTGGGGTGTAATGCGTCCATCAGAAACGGGCTTGAGTGGTTGGCCGGTTTTGCCCTGCTGCCGAAAGTAGTCGATCAGGGCATCGCGGATGAGGTAGTTGATGTTTTCGCGTTTTACGGCGTCTTTCAGAAAATTGGCGTTGTCGCCCCCGTCGGCCACGTAATCGCTTATGGCTATGGTGTAGGTTTCGCTGGGTTGCAGCGTCCGGCCATTGGTAAAGGTTACGTCCTGCACCTCGCCGTTGTGGGTTTTGGCCCGCAGGCCGCTTATCACCAGCTTGTCGCCCTTAGCAAAATGATCGAGCAACTGCTTCAGCATAGTACCCGTCAGTGTCAGCACCACCAACTGATTGTCAAACGGCATGACCTCAAAAATAGATCCGGTAGTGATGTCGCCAGCGGGCAGGTTGTTGCGGATGCCGCCATAGTTCAGGTGCGATGCGTCGAGGGGTTTACCGTAGCGTTGGGCGGCCTGTTGCAGCAGCGCGTCGGTCAGCAACTCGTTGAGCGGACCGTCAACCGGTTTCTTCTCGATGCGCCCCGTACTGCGGGTCAGCACCTCATTCATGGTGCTGTTCAATTTCTGCCGGTAGGGCGTTAGAAACCGCGCTACGCTGCTGTCGGCGGGGGCCGCTGCCGAGTCGATGATGGTCAGGCTGGCCGTGCGGCTGGCTACGTGATAGCCCTTCGGCTGGCAGGCCGACAATCCGGCAAGGGCGAGCAGAAAAACGAATTTTTTCATGGTTCCGCAAAGATAGGGCGTTACGCTGACCTGACTCACATCAGTTTGCCCGGCAGGACAATTACGGTGCGTTCGGGCTGGTAGATCACTTTGCGCAGCCGACCGAAACCGCCTACACCAATCTGCAACCCAATCATGCCACCTGAAAAAGGCTGATTGCCCAGCAGATGACTGTACGACAGTTTGGCGCGGACGAACCAGAAACTGCTGCGGTCCTCGTCCGGTTGAGGGGTGCTTTTGCCCAGTTTGACATCATACATAAGCCCGATGGTAGGAGAATGGCTGAGCAGCGAAAGACCTTTGTAGCGTTCATCGTCCCGGTCGCGGGGGGTTAACTGGAAAAACCGGTAGCCCACATACGGAATAAGCCGACTATGGGGCGTATCACGAATTATTCGACCAAACCCGATATCGATTGCTGTTGGCTTGACCTGCATGTTTGTCTCCCAGGTTTGATTGGCCTGCGAAAAACCTACCCGGATATGGCCCGTATAAAAAGCTGGATGGACCAATACGAGCGTCCGGCCAAACGCCAGATCGAGTCCTGTAACGCGCCCGGCCAATGGATTTATGGCTTGTGCCACCGGACCAGCCGGCAACGTACCACCACCCGCCACAAAGAAACCGAATCCAAAACTCGACGCGTGGTAGGTTGTGACGAGGTCGGGCGTGGCAAAGAGCCGCTGCACGACCCGCTGCTGCCATAATTCGAGGGCGGCCCGGTCATCGCCACCGCCGGTTTCGGCCCGGAAGCGGTTGACTTCGGCACCCAGTTCGGCGTTGGTCAGGTATTCGATTTGTTTTGCCTGCTGTTTGAAATTGCGCTGGTCAACCAGTTCAATAAGTCTGGCTTTCATCTGCCGGGTATAAATCTCTACCAGATCAAACAATACCTGATTATAGGCCAGTGTCCGCTCGCTCCGGGCCGTTTCGGACACCCACGACAGGTTGCGGAACATCAGACAGAACGCATCCAGTGCCGGAATGCTGCCAATAGACATAGGGCGGACTTCGTACCCTATCTGATAATAAAATTCCGAACCACCCAGACCGGGCTGTGACGGACTGTGAAAGTCTGCCAGTTCCAGCCGCCGGGTCGCGCTCCAGTGCAGCGTGTCGATAGGGATCTGCGCTACCGGTTCGCGCTTCCGCTGTGCTGACTTACGTTGTTCTGGCTCACGCTGCCCCGATGTGGGTAACGCAGACCAGCACAAGGCCAGAAATAGCACGGTGGAGAGCAGACGGTTCATTGGAGTAAATTGCTGAGAAGCAAGGTGAGGCCCGGCAAAGCGGTTTCGCCGGAGAGTTCGGTGGTGAAGGAAACGGTTTCGGGGGCTACGTCGGGGCGGTAAATGGTAGTCTGCTGTTCGAACGGGTCAATGGCCCAGCCCAGGCGAACGCCGTTTCGCAGGTACTTTTCCATCTTGGCGGGTAGTGTGTATTGTTCGCTCGAATCGCTCATGAGTTCAATTACGAAATCCGGGCAAATCTGGGCAAACTTATCCTGTTCTTTCTCCGAAAGCGCATCCCAGCGGTCGTGGCTAATCCAGGAAACGTCGGGTGCACGAATAGAGGTGTCGGGTAGCGTAAAGCCCGCGCTCGAATCGGCTATTACGCCTAACTTCGTTTTACGATTCCAAATACCAACGTCAATAATCAGGTCGGCGTTTTTTAATCCGGTTTTCGTGTTCGTAGGCATCTGGAACACGATTTGGCCATCGGCTTCACGTTCGATGTGGAGAGACGGGTTTGCCTGACAGAAGTCGTAAAACTCATCGTCGGTCAGACGGTCGCCCCGGTGGGCAATGGGGTTGAATTCAAAAACCATAACAAAAGCAGCTATCGGG
>JACMPG010000240.1 GCA_014377625.1 Spirosoma sp. | reverse complement strand
TCATTCGTAATGAAGGGGTCGTAGGTTCAAGTCCTATAGGAGGCTCTTAAAAGTCAAGCACTTAGCAACTTTGCTGAGTGCTTTTTTTATGCTGGTTGCAATACAATGTGCAAAACATTTGAGACTATATCCCGGATATGGCCGTCAAATTGCCTCCCTATCAGAATACGTCGCCATATATGACTGATTCATCTACACCTGCCCAACGCGGCTCCGGCAAGGGTGCCCCAGCCCTTATTTTTATCTTTATTACCCTGCTCATCGACGTGATGGGGCTGGGGCTGATTATTCCGGTCGTTCCCAAACTGATTGAGCAACTGATTGACGGAAACCTCAGTCAGGCAGCGAGTTACGGGGGCTGGCTTACGTTTGCCTATGCCATTATGCAGTTCATGTTCGCGCCGGTGCTGGGTGGGCTGAGCGACCAGTATGGCCGTAGGCCCGTGCTTCTGTTCTCGCTGTTTGGCTTCGGGCTGGATTACATCCTGACGGGTTTTTCGCCCACTATCGAATGGCTGTTTCTGGGTCGGATTCTGGCGGGCGTAACGGGCGCGAGTTTCACGACGGCCAGTGCGTACATTGCCGACATCAGCACGCCCGAGAAACGGGCGCAGAACTTCGGTATTATTGGGGCTGCGTTTGGCGTGGGGTTTATTCTCGGTCCGGCTATGGGCGGGATGCTGGCCAAGTACGGAGCCAGAACGCCGTTTTTTGTGGCGGCAGGGCTGACATTCGTCAACTTCCTTTACGGTTACTTCATCCTGCCCGAATCGCTGGCTCCCGAAAACCGGCGTAAATTCGACTGGAAGCGGGCCAATCCCATCGGATCACTGGCGGGACTGGCCAAATACCCGGTCATTCTGGGTCTGGTGGCGTCGCTGGTGCTGATTTACATTGCCGGTTTTTCGGTGCAGGGAACCTGGACGTTCTACACAATGGAGAAATTCAAGTGGAGCGAGCAGACCGTGGGCTGGTCGCTGGCCGCTATTGGGCTGGCGTTTGCCATTGTGCAGGGCGGCCTGACGCGGATTATCATTCCGAAACTGGGTCAGCAGAAGTCGGTCTATGTCGGTCTGATGTTTTCGGCGGCTGGGTTTTTGCTGTTTGCCCTGGCCACACAAAGCTGGATGATGTTTGCCTTCATGGGCGTTTATGCGCTGGGTGGCATTGCGGGTCCTGCCGTGCAGGGCATCATCTCGACGCAGGTACCGGCCAACGAACAGGGCGAATTACAGGGCGCACTGACCAGCCTGACCAGTACAACGGCCATTATCGGTCCGGTTATCATGACCAGCCTGTTCTCGTATTTTACGGCATCAGCCGCCCCCGTTTATTTTCCTGGCGCCCCCTATGTCTTGAGTGCCGTCCTGACGCTTATCAGCGCGTATCTGGCCCGGCGTGGATTTGCCCGGAGCGGTTTTCGCCGACCGCAGTTAGTGGTGCCGGAGTAGTTTCGTTGTTACATGGTGTCATTCGTTGTCATTTTTGGCCACTGCCCGGCAATGAATGACCTCAATGACAACGAATGATGCCAAATAACCCACGTATATTGATTCAGCCCACCGCCCAGCGCGTTGTTCACATTGATGCGGCCCCAGCCAAAGACGTTACTTTTGCCGGGATAGCCGGACGATGCCCGCACGAGTTTATCTACGATTTGCTCACGGCTTAGCCCCGGATTCTGCGACCAAACCAGTGCAGCCATGCCCGCCGTTTGTGCCGTTGCCACCGACGAACCGCCAACCGTTGATGGTGGATTGCCACTCATAGCCAGTGTAGGTACGTGCCGCCCGTTGTTACTTTTTTCCATCACGACTACAAAATCAATCTGACTCCCGTCATGGCAATCGTCGCAGCGTTGGGTCAGGTTGTCTTTGATGCCCGTTACAGCCTGCACCTCGTCCATGCTGGCCGGAAAAATAACGCCAACCCAGCCCGCCGTCCAGCCAAATGACGTACCACCCGCGCAGAACATCAGTTTACCCCGGTTATAGGCATACCGCACCCCATCAGCCACCTGCGAGTTGTACAGAATTGTGCCGAGCGACATGCTGGTGATTTTGATGTCGGCGCGGTTACCCGCCAACACGTAGGCGTCGGCTACGCCCATCATCTCGCGGGACTCGCTCAGCAGCACGTCGGTAGCGGCCCGTACGGATACCAGACTGGCGTTGTAGGCCACGCCCGCAGCTGAACCGCCGGTACCGCGCGGACCTGCCAGCACCCCCGCCATCGACGTACCATGACCGCAACCGTCATTGGGGGTTTCTGCAGCAGACCAGGGCCAGTTTTTGCCCAGCGTTACGAGTTTTTCGATGCTCCGGCCTGCCGAACTGCCCTGGTTGAAGCCGCTGCCAAGTGCACTTTGCTGGTCGCTGACGCCGGTATCGATGAGCAGAACTTTGGTGCCACTACCTGTGCTGCGGCTCCAGCCATCGCGAATGCCATGAAACGGATGATTCCACGATGATTTCGTCATAGGCGACAGGCTGGTATAGTCCTGCCCCTCAAACAGTGGAATATCGGCAATGTTGGACCCGCAGCCACTGCTCGACGCTACTTTGGCGCGGTTGCTGGCCTGGCCTGGCTGATATCCCAGCGGTTCGACGTAACGCACCAGATTCGACTGCCGCAGTTTCTGGATGGTTGCGAGATTGTGAATCCTCACGTCCATTACGGGTAGTGTAGTTTCGGCGAAGGCTTCGAGTTCGTCGCGTTTGAGAGCAGGATTGAGCTTCTGTTCCTCGGAAAAATCAAATTGAGTAGCTGCTGGCGGCTCTGCTGCCAGGCATTCTCCTGAATATCGATGGTATGAATGGTCTGGCGCAGGTCAGCCGAAAAGGTGGCGGGTTTGTAGCCTACTGACAGTACGGCATCGGACTGGCGCAGGGCTTCCAGCACGAGATTGTCAGGAGCCATTGTCCACCGGAAATCGCCTTTGGTCTGCATGGTTTCGCGAATAAACCCGTCGATGTCGGCGGTTGACGTAGCAACGGGAGAAACGGGGTCGAGGGTAGTTTGGCAGGCGTTCAACAGGAGTAAAGACGCGCCCACCAGGGTGTAAACTTTTTTCATTTGGCAAGAAAAATTAGAAGTTTATCAGTATAATGCAACGATACGATTTTTTAGATATTCATGAATGGACAACCGCCAGTTTATTGATTTTTCGGAGACGAATTTTTTGAACGGTCACAAAAAACGCCCCGTAGTGGGGCGTTTAGGAAAAGACATGAATTCAAGAAAAACCTTACAGCAGAAACACAACGTTGAAGCTAAGCATCATTTCATCGTTGGTTTTCAGACCCATCAGCGATGGCCGCTCTACATCAAACCCGGTCAGACTGACAGGAAATTCGCCTGTAATGGTCATTTTTCCACCCGCGTTGGTGCGCGTCGCGTGGAGCGTGGTGGGTTTGGTGATGCCGTGAAAGGTCAGATTACCAATGGCATCCAGCGTACCGTCGCTGTTTGCTTTCACGTTGGAACTCACAAAGGTTACGTTCGGGTATTTCAGCCCTTCCAGTACCTCCATTGCGTGCGAATCGCGGTTACTATTACGGCTATCGAACGAGGCTACCTTGATAGACACTGCCACACTTTCGGGCTGTTTCGTGTCGTCATTATACACCACCGCCGAGTTGACGTCGCGGCTGACGCCTTCCCACTTATGCAGCGGATGCTTGGCTGCGTAGGTCACGGTCGACAGTTTTTTATCGGCTACGAGTTTACGGGTAGCGGTGGGCTTCGTAAAGCTGAGCAGGGCGAGGAGTAGTAGGTATTTCATAGGTTAAAATGTTAAAGCCAGTACCGATGCGGCATATGCGCCGAAGGTTCCGTAGGCAACGGCGCGGTGATAGGGTTTCAGGCTGAAATCGGTCTGGATTTTTTCGGCCAGTACGTTCGTCGCAATCATGCCGGCAAGGTGCGCAACGGCGAGGTATTTATGGACTTTTATCCACGTAAAACCCCGTTTGGACCCCACAATAGGTGGCGGGGGTGTAAGTGAGAGCAGCGTCGTAACACCGTAAGACACGTTGATAAACGTAGCCGACCGCTCGTGCCAGCGTTTGGTATCGACGTATTCCTGACCCTGCGCATTGTACAGTTTAGCTCCCAGTAAACCCTGTACTACAAAACCCGCCAGCGTCACAAACCCGCCAATCTGGTGCGCTACGAGCATCGTCCGGCGGATTTTCAGTTCTTTCGTCCGTCCTTCGGCAGACAGCGGGGCCATGTTGGTCAGGCGTAGCAATCCTTTCTTTCCCCACAAAGCCCGCTGGGTAAAAATCATGCGATCGGGCAGGAGTGGCTGTTCTTTGCTGGATTCGGTTAAACCATCGAGCAGGGCATTAGCCGATTGGTCCACAACCGGCAGCAGCGTATCGGGCGGAGCAATATGGACCAGTGTATCCGGCGTTTGGCCACACACGGTCAGGCTTATGGAAAACAAAGCCATTAGAACGAAAAAGCGAATCCGTATCATCAGGCCGTTATGGTCAGTTTGTTGCCGTCGGTGCTGAGAGCGGTTGTATAGACCCTCAGCGCACTGGCTGCAGGCCCGTTTTTTACGGTGCCGCTGGTTGCGAATACGGAGCCGTGAACGTTACAGCCAATGTCATTGGAGTTGAGCCGATAAGATAGGCCGTCGAGGCTATTGTGCGTACAAAGTCGCTGTACGGCCACAAAGCCACCCGATGTGTTTGCCACCAGTACATCGCCGATTTTAACGAATTCGCCAGCCGTTTTCAGGGCTTTATAATTGTTACTCGTCAGGTCAACGGTGAAGTTGATGGCTCCTTTGGCCGTCTCGGTATTACCCGTCAGGCCCGTTGCGGTAGTTGGTGGCGTGGTGGTGGGGGGAGTAGGCGCGACGGGTGCCGGGTCGTTTTTGCTGGAACAGGACGTGAGCGTTCCCATGCAGTAAAATGCCATTAGCGCGGCACTACTCAGGCCCAGGCTGCGGATAAATTCTCCGCGTTTCAGTTGGTCAGTTGTTGATTGGTTTTCCATTGTTCTATTGATTTAGAATTGTCTCACAGAAAGAAATTGAACAGAAGGTAAGGTGTTATATTGTTAATGAATAGGTTTTTAGCTAGGTCAAAATTTGTAGCGGAGTGACAAAAACGCGCCCGTGCTGAGCAGGTCGATTTTATAAAAGCCAACCCCTTTAAGCGGCACTTTTATGAATGGCTCCACTTGCCACGACAGTCGGCGCGAGAAAGTTCGTTCAAAGCCCACCGAAAGATTCAACTGGCTGAATCCGTAGCGGCTGGTGCTATCGACCCGCCAGTTTCGGAATTTGATGGCCGGATTATCGGGCCAGGCATAATTATAAGTGTAGTCTTCATTCAGAATCACATACGTTGTAGTCCCTGCGCTCACAAACCAACGGTCAGGCTGCCGACCTCCGGAATGTGGATGCAGGACAAAATCATACCGCAGGTTGAGCGGAATGTCGAGCATAGCACACTGACCAACCACTCCATCTGGTATCACGGCCCAGCGTTTACCGGTCCAGGTATAGTCGCTCAATTGGGCGTTGTAAATTTTTGTACTCCGCAGTACACCGGCCTGAACACTCCAGCGCGGAGCCAGTCGGTACTCCAGCATAGCACCGACATTAGTACCGGGCCGGGCAAAATTATGTAGCCCTACGGCGCTCAAATCGGGCGAAACCACAAACCCGATAATCAGGCCCCGCTGGCTTATTGGCTCTGCTGTTAGCGGCTGGTATTCAACTGGAGTAGGAGCTGCGGCAACGGGGCGATTCGTAAGCGGAAAAGACGATGGCCACTGCCCGGGTCGTATGGCCAGCAGGTGCAGTTCGTTGGGCTTAGCCAAAACGGCAGGTGCATCTGCTATTGTTATACCCGGTCCAGTTTCTGCGGTCGTCGTTTCTGGTGTCCAGTCGGGGTTGGGCGACGCAAACGGAGTTCCGGTCAATGACCTCGACTTCGTTGCAACAACAGATGACTTTCCATC
>JACMPG010000239.1 GCA_014377625.1 Spirosoma sp. | reverse complement strand
TTTATGGCGGGAAACGAATTTTTGCACATCCGCTTCAAAGACTATACGCGTAAAAATGAGCCAACACCAATACCAGCTCTGGCAGAATGCGTTAGCTTGGGCCGCGTAGGGCTAAAGTCAAGCTAATAGCTGATTCATGAAAGGCAAAGATTGAACCACGTTCGAAATAGATTATTTTCTGATGGACTATGCTGTCTCACCAGTAAGTATTCCAGACGGTGAAGTTGTTTTGTGTAGCCCCGACAAGAGTATCCGGGCTGCACAAAACAACTTCAAAATAACGAAGTCTTTACGGGCAGGTTTAGCGGATTGGGGCAGAAGACGGGTAGCAAGCCCCCTTCCCTTTCCGCAAATTTTGTAAAGGCTTTACTTAATCCTGTAATTGATCCCTCTGGTGTCACTGTTACATTTGTGACTGTTGCAATGAAACTCATGCCAACCACTCACCTGACCCGTTTTCTTTGCTGCTCACTGGCCCTGGTCGTGCTGCTGAGCAGTACGGGGTTTGGCACGGTCGAGCATTGGTGCAAAATGCGGGGACACACCAAATCGCTGTTGGTAGCCTCGGATGGGTGCAGGAAGTCCTGCCAAGCCGACCAAACACCGGAACCGGCTTCGGGCGAACACGCGCTTAAGGGGATGCCCTGCTGCAAAACGACTCTTTCGTACGAACACCTCGACGTGAGCCGCTTCGTAACGGATCAACACCCGGTGGCGGTCCCTCAGCCCGCTGAATTTATCCCCAATCCTGAATTCCGCCTGCTGCTGGCGGCTATTCTACCCGCCGACAGGCTATCGGCAGTTCCTTCGCTTGCCGACGATCCGCTACCCCGAACGGGACGGTTCAGGCTCATCTCCCTCTGTACCTGGCTTATCTGAGCCTGTCTCGCTGACTAATTACTCGCTGACGGATGTGTTTACCATCCTGGTCGGCGGGCATACGGCGTTCAATCCCATGCTTCGCGTACCCGTTTGTGGCTTCTCAGGGTCTTTTCTCTGCCAAAGTTGTACGGGTTTTATCCCTCAATCAGTATAAACGCTAATTCGCAATGAAGAAGTTAGTCATTCGGGCAGCCTTGCCTCTGTTACCCCTGTTCGTTTTATCAGGGTGTATGAACATGGACCATACCAATGGTATGCAGCCTGAACTTACCATTAATTATCCGGCAGCCTACGTAGTCAATGCGGAAGGGAATAGCCTGTCTGTCATTGATCTGGCTACGCAGCAGGTTAAAGAAACCATTTCGTTCGGAGCCGCATCGGGTGGGCATTCGGGGTCGTCAATGCCCAACATGGTTATGTGGCCGCATCACATTTATCGCTCGCCCGATGGTACTAAACTCAGCATTGGGGTACCCGGTATGGATCTCAGCGCAGGTCATGCGGGTGGCATGTCGGGCATGACCGGCCGGGTACTGGTAGTAAACCCTAAAACCGGTGCGACGACGGTCAATCAGCAAACACCAGTCATGAACCACAACGCGGTGTTTTCGCCCGATGGCACCGAACTCTGGACATCTCAGATGGATAGGGCAGGTAAGGTATTGGTGTATGATGCGGCTACGATGGCCCTCAAAAACACCATTGCAGTAGGCATGGAACCCGCCGAAGTAACGATGTCCTCAACCGGCGGTCGGCCACTGCCACAATATGCGTTTGTGGCTAATGGCATGAGCAATACGGTCTCGGTAATCAGCGTAGCCAGCAAATCGGTTGTTAAGACGATCCCGGTGGGCGACGACCCGGTGGGAGCCTGGCCGGGGACGGATGGGAAGATGTACGTTGATAATGAAAAAGGGCAGACCATCAGTGTCATTGACGTGGCTACGCTAAGCGTAGTGGAAACCATTCAACTGGGCTTCACGCCAGGCTACGTGGCCTATCATCCCAATCGTAATGAACTCTGGGTAAGTCAGGCTGGTACAGGCAATAAGGTGATCGTTTTCGAGCGGATAAACAACGCCTGGATGAAAATGGGCGAGGTCATAACGGGCCTGGATGCCCACGCTATAACCTTCACCGAAGATGGTTTAACCGCCTACGTTACCAATCAGGGGGCGGCTACGGTATCAGTTGTCAATGTGCCAACCCGGACCAGGAAACAGGACATCGCAGTAGGGAAAAAGCCTAATGGCATCGTACTCAGTTATTGATCGTCCGATGAACTGTACCTGGCCGCGACGACATCAACAATGACTTGCTCCGGGTACTCTCGGTTCTGAAGCTATTGACCATTTCGCCGGGGTTCGGCGCTGTATTTTGTTTCATCACCCCGATTTCGGCGCAAGTCCAGATCGGTTCAAAAATAAACCGTTGTTTAAATCTGTGTTTCATACAATCAATTTCTGTAATCCCATGAAAACCATTCGATTCTCGCTGGCCGCGCTGGCCCTCGCCCTGATTTCTGTCACTACCTACGCCCAAACGGCACCAGCCCTGACCGCCTACTACGGCGTAAAAGATGCCTTAGTCCGCACGGATGCGGCCAAAGCCAAAATACAGGCTACTGAACTGGTAGCTGCGCTGACCAACGTAGACGGGACCAAACTGCCGGCTGCCGACAAGAAAGCACTCGTTACTGCGAAGACCAACGCCACGGCTATTAGCAGAACAACCGATGTGGCCGCGCAGCGGGAGCAGTTCGAGGCTCTGTCAACCAGCATGATTACCCTGGTAAAAGCCACCAAACCCGCCAAAGCGTATGTGCAGTATTGCCCGATGGTCAGCGCATCGTGGCTGAGTGACAGCAAGGAGGTAAGGAATCCCTACTACGGCGACAAAATGCTCAAGTGTGGATCAGTGAAGGAAGAAATTTAAGGACCACTACGCCCGAAACAGCCTGGAAGCTGTTTCGGGACTTACGCCTTGACGATGGCTCAGCAGGAACTCTTTATCAAGAACATGGTGTGCGACCGCTGCATCTGGGTGGTCCGCTATGAACTGAATCAGTTAGGCTATCTGGTGGCCCAAATCGAACTGGGCCGGGCCGTTATCGATGGCTCGTCGGCGGACCTTTCCCGGATCGAACCCGCACTCAAACGGCACGGCTTCGCGCTGCTCACCGATAAGACCGCGCGGGTGGTCAACCAGGTAAAAACGCTCATTATCGATCTGATTCAGAGTGGCCGAATTGCCGACCTGCACATCACGCTGTCGGATTATTTATCAGGGCAGGTCGGCCTGGATTATGCCCACCTGAGCCACTTGTTTTCAAGCACCGAAAGCCTGACCATCGAGAAGTTCTGGATTATGCAGCGGGTTGAGCGGGCCAAAGAGTTATTAAGCTATAATGAACTGGCCATCAGTGGAATTGCTACGCAGTTGGGCTACAGCAGTGTGGCGTATCTGACCAACCAGTTCAAGCAGATAACGGGCCTGACTCCGGCCGCTTACCGCGATCAGAACATCGCCGACCGCAACCCGCTGGACTGGATTTGACAGGCCGGAAATGTTGCTACTCCGGACGAGAATTGTGTAACGAAATCAGGGTGTTTTCAGGCGATATTTGTTTTATAATCAGAACATAAAGCAAACGCTATGGAAACGATCAAATTGAAGACTAATATCAAGTGTGGGGGCTGCGTAGCCGCCGTAACGCCGTTTCTCAACCAGTCGGTAGGAGCTGGTAACTGGCAGGTCGATACGCAGAACCCCGATAAAGTACTGACGGTAAAAACGGAGGGCATACCTGCCAGTGCCGTTCAGAAAGCCGTTCAGCAGGCGGGCTACAAGGCCGAGGTATTGTCATAACCGGCAACCGCTTCGGAGTTGAAAAGCCGCCCTGAACAGGGTGGCTTTTTTGTGAGCCGCTCCGTTGACAACCGATGCTGTAAATTAGGGTGACTATGAATCGACTGATTTTTTTAATGCTAAGCTGGTTATCAGCGTGCAGTGCTTTAGCCCAACAATCTTTGTCCGAAGCGGATGTGGTGGCTTTAGTGCTGGCCAACAGTCCGGCTATTCAGGCATCAGACTTGAGCATCCGGCAAAACCAGCAATTGCTCAAAGGGGCCTACACCATTCCGAATCTCGACGTGTTTACCGATAGTCCAACGGGTGGTTTTTACACCATCGGCATTAACCAGTCCTTCCAGTTACCAACGGTTTATAAACGGCAGTACCAGCTACAAAATGGTCAAATTGGACTCGCCCAGACCGAAAAGCGCATCACTGAGAACGACATTCGGTTTCGGGTTCGCAACCTGTATCTGGCCCTGCAATACGCCGAAGCGGTTCAACGTCAATACCAGTTTCAGGACAGTGTGTATAACCAGCTTCGCATCATTGCCGGTCGGCAGTTTGTGGCGGGTCAAATTGATTATCTGAGTAAAACGTTTACCGAATCGCAGGCGGGTGAGGTACAAAATCAACGGGTGCAGGCCCAAACCGACGTGCTTACCGTGACCAGGCAGCTACAGCGGCTGTCTGGACGTACCGAGCCAATTCAAATAGCCCTGTTGCAACGAAACCTGACCGATGTAGGAGGGGTAGTGATAGACTCATTATCATTTGGCCAGAATCCGGCGCTGGCTTTTTTACGCCAAACCGAAATCATCAGCCAGCAACAGATTGGACTGGAACGCGCCCGGTCGCTGCCGGGTGTTATGGTGGGTTACTATAACCAGGGGGCAAAAGAAACGACTGCCCAACTCCGGTTTCGCTTCGGCCTGACCTTGCCGGTCTGGTTCGGGCAATACCGGAGCCGAACAACAGCGGCCCAGACGGGGCTGCAATTGGCCCGGCAGCGTACCGCAGCCCAGGCACAAACGCTATCGGTGGATTTGCAACAGGCGCAGGGCGATTTACTGAAATTTCGGCAAGCCCTGGATTATTACGAAACCACCGGGCTGCGCCAATCTGACGAGTTGATCAGCACGGCACGGCGATTAGTCGATAGCGGCCAGACCGATTTTGTCAGTTTTCTCCGCACCACCAACGACGCGTATGCGATCCGTCAACGGTATTTAGATGCCCTTCGCAACTACAACCAGTCTATCCTGACGATTAATTATTTAACTGGAAACCTATGAAAAAGCTCCTGTTAATGACCCTGTTCCTAAGTCTGATACGTACGGGCAACCAAAACGCCATAGCACATGGCGGAGAGGATCATGGCGCGGCCAAAGCTCCTACCGGGAAAGCCATGGCCTACTTTGCCAGTCAGGCTGTTTCGGAAAAGTATGAACTTGTCCTGCATTATGAACCGCTGGAAGCTGGTGAAGCGGGTAAACTTCGGCTCTACATCAACGAGTTTGAAACGAACCGCCCGGTTGACGGGGCAACGCTGCAGGTGGCAAGTCCCGAAGACCCCAAACTGGCGGTTGCCATAAAGCCAATCGGTAAGGGCGTTTATGAACTGACCGGGACGTTTCCCGCCAAAAAAACCTATTCGCTGACGGTGAATCTGAATGCCAAACCGGGTGCTGATTTACTGCTGCTGACAGGTATCGGAGTGGGCAGGGAGTTGCCTGCTGCGGGCACAGAAGCCCCTGCTGCCGCCCATTCCCACTGGTACGAGTCGACGTATGTGCTGTTGGGGAGCGGGTTGTTGCTGGGTATGGTGCTGATGTTTGTGCTGATGCGCGTCCGTAATAAACGGGTTATCGGCGGTCTGATTCTGCTGGGCTGCCTGCTTCCTGCCGCCCACTGGCAAGCCGCCGTTGCCCACGGGGGCGACGATCACGGGGCCGCTGGCGCGTCGGGCGGGGCTGCCTCATCTACCTTTGGCATCCCCAAAGAAACCCAGTTTGTTTTTGGCGTTCTCACTCAGCCTATTGAAGCCGGGGATCAAAACCAGACGACTAAAATTGCCGGTACGATTCTTCCCTCCTCTACCGGGCAGGCCGTCGTGCAATCACCCCAGGTGGGTCGGATTACGGCCCTGCGGGTGCGGGTGGGGCAGGCGGTCAGCAAAGGCCAGACGCTGGCGGTGGTCGAACAAACCATTGATGCCGCGACCCAGATCAATTTCCAGGCCGAGCGCAACAACCTGATGGCCGAATTTCAGGCGGCTAAACAGGAGTATGATCGCCTGAAAACCATTGCCGACATTGCCGCCAAGCGGGATGTGACCGAGGCCGAAGCCCGATTTAATAAAGCGCAGGCCAATCTACGGGTATTTAACAGCATTGCTCGGAACGGGAGCGGTAGTGCGCGTGCCATTTCATTGAAGGCACCGATTGCCGGTATTGTTGGCACGTTCAATACCGCCATTGGCTCTACGGTCAACGTAGGCGAAACTGTTTTTACCATCACCAATCTGGGGAAAGTGTATATCGAAACTCAGGTTTTTGAGCAGGATTTGGCGGTGGTACGCTCGGCTGAATCGTTCCGGGCCGAAGCGGTCAATGATGCGGGCAAGATGGCTACCGCCCGGTTGTTATCACAGGCCCAGACCATCAACGCATCCAACCAGTCACAGCGGCTGCTCTTCGAGATGGACAATGCAGGCGGAGCCTTCAAAATCGGTGAATTTGTCAACGTCCGGGTGCAGTCGTCCCGGACAACCCACGGGCTGGTCGTACCCAACAGTGCGCTTAACGAGATCAATGGCAAGCCCGTCGTTTTTATCAAAGATGCACCCGAAGTATTCAGCATGGTCTATGTCAATACCGGAACCGATAACGGGCAATTTACCCGGATTGTAAGTGGCGTAGAAGCCGACGAACGGGTCGTGGTAAGTGCCACCTACCCCGTGAAGATGATGTATTTGAACCAGTAAAAATCAATAACCAAACCGGGGAAACCCATTTACCAAACCAATGAAATCAATTCGTAATTCAGTCTTAATCGCAGCCATTGCCGGCACCATGAGTCTATTTATCGGTGGTTGCCAGTCAGGTGATAAAGCTGACACCAATGACAAAGCCGTTACCGAAGTCGATCAGCAAATGCCGGTTGCCGATGCCGCTACCG
>JACMPG010000238.1 GCA_014377625.1 Spirosoma sp. | reverse complement strand
TCGGTGCGACCCATGTACCGCACCACAGGATCGGCGGCAATGCGGATTTCGTCGGGTTCTACGTAAAAGTGCTTCACCTTCGAGTCGGCTAT
This sequence comes from Spirosoma sp., assembly GCA_014377625.1. Lineage (GTDB taxonomy): Bacteria > Bacteroidota > Bacteroidia > Cytophagales > Spirosomataceae > Spirosoma. The sequence goes on along the minus strand of JACMPG010000238.1, from coordinate 9,307 downwards.
TTTGGTTTGTCCCATGATGGCCTCGCGCGATTTCAGCACCGTTGTGGGCGTAATGCCGTTGTCGGTGTTGTACTCCATCTGAATGGCCCGGCGTCGGTTGGTTTCGTCAATGGCTTTCTGCATCGAACCGGTAATGCGGTCGGCGTACATAATCACTTTACCGTTGGCGTTCCTGGCCGCGCGTCCTATTGTCTGAATCAGCGAACGGATGTCGCGCAGGAAGCCTTCTTTGTCGGCGTCCATGATGGCTACCAGACTCACTTCGGGCAAGTCAAGTCCTTCTCGAAGCAGGTTCACGCCCACCAGCACGTCGAAGGTACCGAGCCGTAAATCGCGCAGAATCTCTACCCGGTCCAGCGTTTTTACTTCCGAGTGAATATACCGGGTTTTCACGCCCACGCGCTCCAGGTACTTGGTCAGTTCTTCGGCCATGCGCTTGGTCAGGGTCGTGACCAGTACGCGCTCTCCGGCTTTGATGCGGGCGTCGATGCTTTCGAGCAGATCGTCAATCTGGTTCAGGCTGGGCCGCACGTCAATTTCGGGGTCGAGCAAACCCGTTGGGCGGATAATCTGCTCGATCACGACCCCCTCGCTCCGGCGCAGTTCGTAGTCCGACGGCGTGGCCGATACGTAGATGGTTTGGCCAGTCAGATCTTCAAATTCCTGAAAGGTCAACGGGCGGTTGTCCATTGCGCTGGGTAGCCGGAAGCCATAGTCTACCAGCGCGGTCTTGCGCGAACGGTCGCCCCCCCACATGGCCCGAATTTGCGGAATGGTCACGTGGCTTTCATCTACGACCATCAGAAAATCATCGGGGAAATAATCGAGCAGACAGAAGGGCCGCTGACCGGGCTGGCGTTGGTCAAAATAGCGCGAGTAGTTTTCGATGCCGGAGCAGTAGCCCAGTTCGCGCATCATTTCGAGGTCGAACTCGGTACGTTCCTTGATGCGCGTAGCTTCCTGCTCCCGAAACTCTGACTCGAAATACCGCACCTGCGCCACCATGTCGTCCTGAATCTGGTGAATGGCGTTGTTGAGCGTGTCACGACCCGTCACGAAGAGGGTGGCCGGGAAAATCGTGACCATATTCTCGTCCGATAATTTCTTGCCCGAAGCAGGGTCGATGCGCTGGATGGTTTCGATTTCGTCGCCGAAGAAAATAACCCGGTAGGCAAAATCGGCGTAGGCCACAAATAGATCGACCGTATCGCCTTTGACGCGGAAGTTACCCCGCTGAAAATCGCCTTCGGTACGGCTGTACAGAATGGATACGAGCTGGTGCAGAAACTGGTTGCGGCTCATGCGTTCACCCACGCCAATGCGCACTACGTTCTTCTTGAACTCTTCGGGGTTACCCATGCCGTAAATGCATGACACCGACGCCACCACAATTACATCGCGCCGACCGCTCATCAGGGCCGACGTAGCGGCCAGCCGCAGCTTGTCGATTTCCTCGTTGATGGCAAGGTCTTTCTCGATGTACGTACCAGTGGTGGCAATGTAGGCTTCGGGCTGGTAGTAATCGTAATACGAGATGAAATACTCGACGGCGTTAGTGGGGAAAAACTGCTTGAATTCACCGTAGAGCTGGGCTGCCAGGGTTTTATTGTGGCTCAAAACGAGCGTGGGCCGGTTGGTTTGGGCGATGAGGTTGGCAATACTAAATGTCTTACCCGAACCCGTCACGCCGAGCAGAACCTGCGATGGTTCGCCCTCGTTGGTACCCTTAACTAATTTGTCGATGGCCGCGGGCTGGTCGCCGGTAGGTTCAAATTCGGAGGTTAGCTGGAAGTTCATTCGTGCCGTTTGGAATCTGGCTAATTTACGGATAAACGGCCAAAATGGCAACGGAGTTTTCGGTTCTCCCGATTTGTCCGGGAGTTGTTATGTTTGTGAAAAAGTCGGCAACAAACGGTGCCAGTATTTAGCCGCGCTACTACAACTCCCGTTTCAAAATCATAATTAATCCTTTAATGGCACCTTGCGCCCAGTTTAAATCGCCAGTCGATACCAACTCCCACCCCTCGCGGCCGAGTTCGTTGAGCTTGTTGGTTACTTCCTGCGTGTCGATCTTAGTGCTCCAGAGGCCGGCGCCAATATCGAGAGTCATGTACTCAAATCGTTTCATGGATTTATTAGTGGTTGAAGTAATCCTTAAAAAAAGCCCCCGCGTCTCCGCAGGGGCTTCAATATAGTCAGAATGTCAACGCGAGATTAACCAACCGAACCTTCGAGACTGATGGCCAGTAGTTTTTGTGCTTCCACGGCAAATTCCATCGGCAACTGGTTCAGCACTTCTTTGGCGTAGCCGTTGATGATGAGGGCCACGGCCTGTTCTGACGGGATACCGCGCTGATTGCAGTAGAACAACTGGTCTTCGCCAATCTTGGACGTGGTGGCCTCGTGCTCGACGGTGGCCGATGCGTTGTTGACTTCAAGATACGGAAACGTATGTGCCCCGCATTTGTCGCCGAGCAGCAGTGAGTCGCACTGCGAGTGGTTTCGGGCGTTTTCGGCGCGTTTCAGCACCTGCACCAGACCCCGGTACGAGTTCTGGCTTTTGCCCGCCGAAATACCTTTCGATACAATCCGGCTTTTCGTGTTTTTGCCGATGTGTACCATCTTGGTACCCGTGTCGGCCTGTTGCATGTTGTTGGTAACGGCTACCGAATAAAACTCACCGATGGAATTGTCGCCTTTCAGAATCACTGACGGGTACTTCCAGGTGATGCTGGAGCCGGTTTCTACCTGCGTCCACGATATTTTGGCGTTTGGGCCGTCGCAGATGCCACGCTTGGTCACGAAGTTGTAGATACCGCCTTTGCCATCTTTATCGCCCGGATACCAGTTTTGTACCGTCGAGTATTTGATTTCGGCGTTGCCCTTTGCAATCAGTTCAACTACGGCAGCATGGAGCTGATTTTCGTCGCGCATGGGGGCCGTGCAGCCTTCGAGGTAGCTGACGTAGGAACCTTCGTCGGCAATAATAAGTGTCCGCTCAAACTGCCCCGTACCAGCCGCATTGATGCGGAAATAGGTGCTGAGTTCCATGGGGCAACGAACGCCTTTCGGGATATAGCAGAACGAGCCGTCGGTGAAGACAGCCGCGTTCAAAGCCGCGAAATAATTGTCTTTGGCGGGTACCACCGACCCCATGTACTTCTTCACCAGTTCGGGATGCTCGTGTACAGCTTCCGAAATGGAGCAGAAAATAATGCCGCGTTCGGCAAGGTCTTTCTTGAAGGTCGTGGCCACCGAAACGGAGTCCATCACGACATCGACAGCCACCTGCGGACGTTCGCCCAGCGCCGATGCGGTGCCGTCGCCGATGGTTTCGTCAACCACGCCCGCAAGGCGTTTCTGTTCACTAAGCGAGATACCGAGCTTATTGAAGGTAGCGATTAGTTCAGGGTCAATTTCATCCAGACTGCCAACGGTTTTTTTCTGCTTCGGGGCCGAGTAGTACTTGATGGCCTGATAGTCGATTTTAGGATACTTGACATTGGGCCAGTGCGGCTCCGTCATCTCCTGCCACATTCGAAACGCCCGTATCCGGTTTTCGAGTAACCAGTCGGGTTCGTTTTTCTTGGCCGAGATAAACCGAATGGTGCTTTCATCGAGACCCATGGGAGCTTCATCAGCTTCGATGATGGTCTCGAATCCGTATTTATATTCAGAGGTAGTAATGCTTTCTAAAATCGCTTCGTCTTTGGTCATAGCGTAGGGTTAGCGCGTGGTTATTGGGCCAGTGCGCTGTATTTTTAACAAGTTGCCGGGGGGCTACGTTCCGGGCAGGCAAGGCAAATATCGGAAACTTGCCCGTATTTACCCGGCCCAGCCTGTTATCCTGCTATGTTACCAAAGGCGTCCGTCAATTGTCGCCGGTTTCGTAATCAACATCCACATTGGCGTTGCCGGCTTCCACGTCTTCTTCTTCGAGCATGGCGTTGTTCACGCCATTGGCGTCGGTATCAGAATCGTTGACTTCTTCCTTGATGGGTTCCGGCCCCTGATTTTCGACGGGACTCATGCGCTCCACCTGCGACACGCCGTCGCTGGCTTTGTCGGCCTGAATCATGGTGGTCATTACGCCCTGATTTTCGTCGGTGGCGGGGTCGTAGTTTTGGTTAATTGGGTTCATGACGTTGCGTTGTAAGGTATGCAGGTATAAACCCGGTAGAACGGCGAAAGGTTAGACTTCTCAGCGCATGCATCAATTCTGACACCATACCTGTATGAAATCAATCTGCTTTTTACTGCTGTTGATTCTACCCACCCGTTCGTTTGCCCAAACCGACCGCGAGCCGCTGTTTACGTCGTTCGATGGAACAAAAATCCACTACGATATACTGGGCGAAGGTAAACCGGTGGTGTTGCTGCACGGCTTTATCACCAATGGCGAAAGCTGGAAACGCGCGCCCGTCCGGCAAGCTCTCGCCAATGCGGGGTTCAAAGTCGTATCGCTCGATTTGCGCGGCAATGGACGCTCCGACAAACCACATACCGCCAAAGCCTACGAAAACAACGCCGAACTGCGCGACGTCATGGCCCTGATGCAACACCTCGGCCTGACTAATTACGACGTAGTGGGCTATTCGCGCGGGGCCATCCTGACCGCCAAACTGATGACGATGGACAAGCAAATCCGGCGGGCCGTCATGGGCGGCATGAGTGCCGATTTCACCGACCCCAACTGGTTTCGACGCCGGAATTTCTTTGAAGCCCTGACCAAACCCGGCAGCCATCCTGACCTGCAACCCGCCGTTGATTACGCCAAAAAGAGCGGAGCCGATACCGTTGCCCTCGCCCGGATGCAGGAGTTTCAGCCCACAACCACCAAAGCTGAACTCGCCAAAATAAAAATACCGTTGCTGGTTGTCAATGGCGATAAAGACCTCGACAACGGCAACCCGCAGGAACTCGCCGACGCCGTACCGGGTGCCAAACTGGTAATGGTACCGGGCGATCACGGCGGGGCCATGCGGACGCCGGAGTTTGCGCAGGCGGTCGTGGCCTTTTTGCAGAAATAAAAAACACCGGGCCTGGCCCGGTGTTTTTTATTTGCGGCTTTGTGTTTGTCTTTCATCAGAAAGACAAAATCGCTTATCAGCCCAGAATCTGCCGGGAAATCACGAGCTTTTGAATTTCGCTGGTGCCTTCGCCGATGGTGCAGAGTTTGGCATCGCGGTAGAAACGTTCGGCGGGGAAGTCCTTGGTGTAGCCGTAGCCGCCGAAAATCTGAACACCTTCGTTGGCTACGCGCACGGCAGTTTCGGAGGCAAACAGTTTCGCCATTGCCGATTCCTTCGTGACAGGTTTGCCCGCGTCTTTCAGGTCGGCAGCCTGGTAGGTGAGGAGTTTGGCGGCTTCGATCTCCGTGGCCATATCGGCGAGTTTGAAACTGATACCCTGAAAACGGGCAATGGCCTGACCAAACTGCTCGCGTTCCTGCGCATAGGCTAAAGCCGCATCATACGCACCCTGCGCAATGCCCAGACTCAGCGCGGCAATGGAAATACGACCCCCATCCAGAATCTTCAACGACTGTACAAAACCCTCGCCAACCTCGCCCAACCGCTGACTGTCAGAAATGCGGCAGTCCTGAAACAGCATCTCGGCAGTTTCTGACGCCCGCATACCGAGCTTGTCTTCTTTGCGACCACCCGTAAAACCCGGTGTGCCGCGCTCCACAACAAAAGCCGTAGCGTTGCGCGACGTATTTGGCTCTCCGGTGCGGGCCACAACAACGGCTACGTTGCCGCTTTTGCCGTGCGTAATAAAGTTTTTCGCGCCGTTCAGTACCCAATGGTTTCCGTCACGCACGGCCACAGTACGCATATTTCCCGCGTCTGACCCGGTGTTGGGTTCGGTCAGGCCCCACGCGCCAATCCACTCGCCGGTGGCTAAGCGGGGTAGGTAGGTTTGCTTCTGCTTCTCATTGCCAAACATCAGAATATGATTGGTACAGAGCGAATTGTGCGCGGCCATCGACAGGCCAATGGACCCATCAACGCGCGAGAGTTCGACAATGGCGGCTACGTATTCGCGGTAGCCCAGGCCCACCCCACCGTATTCGACCGGCACAAGCATGCCCATCAGACCCTGTTCGCCGAGGAGCCGAAATAAATCAGCCGGAAAATATTGCGTTTCGTCCCATTCGCGACTGTTGGGGCGGATGTGTCGCTCGGCAATGTCGCGCACCGACTGAACGATGAGTTCCGAAAGAGCTGCGCGTTCGTTCGTATCTGTCTGACTATCTGTGTACTCGCTAATCATAAAAAATCTTTTTGTTGTGTTGATGATGCTGTATAGATAACGCCTGGAATAGGTTTCTTCTTACGTAACAATAAGTAGGGCAAAATGGATACCAGAATGGATATTTTCAGGAAGGAATGAGTTTGATAATCAGTTATTTGATAGTGGGTGAGCCGAAATCACTGAATTATCGTCAAAAAGGTGTTCATGCAGGCAAACGGTTCTTGAAAGAACTAATAGTATTCCGGCGACAGGTGTCGTGATTCTTTGTAAAACACCTATTTTTGTGCTATTCGATTGGTACGAAATTCTCGATCGACTAATTAAGAGTTTAAATAAATTAACAATCAGTATATGAAACTGGCAGTCGTTGGTACCGGTTATGTGGGCCTTGTTACGGGTACGTGCTTTGCCGAAACCGGTAATCAGGTAACGTGCGTCGATATTGACGAACGGAAGGTAGAAAAACTCAACAACGGCATCGTGCCTATCTACGAGCCGGGGCTGGAGACGCTTTTTCACCGCAATGTAGAAGAAGGGCGGCTTTCGTTCACGACCAATCTGGAAGAAGGTATTAAAGGAGCGGAAGTGATTTTTCTGGCCCTGCCAACGCCCCCCGGCGAAGACGGTTCGGCAGACCTGAAATACATTCTCAAAGTGGCCAGTGATTTGGGGCCGATCCTAAGCCAATATGCGGTCATTGTCGATAAGAGCACCGTACCCGTTGGTACCGCTGAAAAGGTACACGCTCACATTGCCGACAACGCGACGGTTGATTTCGACGTGGTCTCGAATCCCGAATTTCTGCGGGAAGGCGTGGCCGTTGAGGACTTCATGAAACCTGACCGCGTCGTGATCGGAACGCAGTCGGAGCGGGCCAAAAGCGTGATGAGCAAGCTTTACGCGCCGTTGGTGCGGCAGGGTAACCCCGTTATTTTTATGGACGAACGCTCGGCAGAGATGACCAAATATGCTGCTAATGCGTTTCTGGCTACTAAAATTACGTTCATGAACGAGATTGCTAACCTCTGCGAACGCGCCGGAGCCAACGTCGATGATATTCGGCGCGGCATCGGTACCGACAGTCGGATTGGCAAGCGGTTTTTGTTTGCCGGCATCGGCTACGGCGGAAGCTGCTTCCCGAAAGATGTACAGGCACTGGCCAGAACCGCCAAAGATTTCGACTACGATTTCAAAGTGCTGAAGTCGGTCATGGCCGTGAACGAGGAGCAGAAAACCAGAATGATTCCGCAGATTACGCAGCACTTTGGGGGTGACCTCAAGGGCAAAACCGTTGCCATCTGGGGGCTGGCGTTCAAACCCTATACTGATGACATTCGCGAAGCACCAGCTCTGGATAACATCCGGGCCTTGCTCGACGCAGGTGCCAAAGTGACGGTCTATGATCCCGAAGCAATGGAAAACGTGCGTAATCAGATGGGGACGGCTATCAACTATGCTCATACGCAGTACGCGGCTTTAGACGATGCCGACGCGCTGATGATTATTACCGAATGGCCGCTGTTTCGCACACCCGACTTCGACAAAATGAACCTGCTCATGAAAGGTAAAGTAATTTTTGATGGCCGCAACGTCTATGAACTCGACACCATGCGCGAGCAAGGTTACACGTATTACAGCGTTGGCAGAGAAGCGATCCTCAGTGAACAGTTATCAGTTATCAGTAAACAATAATGGCCGCTCAACCACAAAGCATTTTGTACGAGAAAGCGTATGCGTTTGCCATTCATGTGGTTAATACTCATCAGTTTTTGACCGAATCGAAAAGGGAATTTGTTCTCTCGAAACAATTTTTGCGCCGTGGTACATCTATTGGGGCTAATATAGCTGAAGCAAACGGGGCTATTTCAAAGATGGACTTCTCAGCTAAAATCTCCATCGCTTATAAAGAAAGTCTGGAGGTTAAGTACTGGCTTTGTCTGCTTAAAGATACTGGATACATAGAACCACGCTCGTTCGATAGTATGCATACCGACGCTGACGAACTGTCCAAAATAGCTTTTTCAATTTTAAAAACGTCAAGAATCGGCAAGGTTCAGCTACTTTTAATATGGCTGAAACCACTCTTCGGTTTTTGACACTGATAACTGGTAACGGATAACTGTTAACTGAAAATGAAACGTATTCTCATTACCGGCGGGGCCGGATTCTTAGGATCGCATTTGTGCGATCGGTTTATTAAGGAAGGCTATCACGTCATGGCGATGGATAACCTGATTACCGGCGACATCCGTAACATCGAACACCTGTTTCACCTGCCCAACTTCAATTTCTACCACCACGACGTATCGAATTACATCCACGTACCGGGCGAACTCGATTACATCCTGCATTTTGCCTCGCCCGCCAGCCCGATTGACTACCTCAAAATCCCGATTCAAACGCTGAAGGTTGGATCGCTGGGCATTCACAATTGCCTCGGTTTGGCGCGGGTGAAAGGGGCACGGGTGCTGATTGCTTCTACGTCCGAAGTGTACGGTGACCCAACGGTACACCCGCAAAACGAAGATTATTGGGGGAATGTAAACCCGGTTGGTCCGCGCGGTGTGTATGACGAAGCCAAGCGGTTTCAGGAAGCTATGACAATGGCCTACCACACGTATCACGGGCTGGAAACGCGCATTATTCGTATTTTTAACACCTACGGCCCCCGAATGCGCCTGAACGACGGTCGGGTGCTGCCCGCCTTTATTGGGCAGGCACTGCGGGGCGAAGACCTGACTGTTTTTGGCGATGGCAGTCAGACGCGCTCCTTCTGCTACGTCGATGATCTGGTAGAAGGCATTTACCGACTGCTGCTCAGCGACTACCCATATCCGGTCAATATTGGTAATCCATCGGAGATTACGATTGGTCAGTTTGCCGAAGAGATCATCAACCTGACGGGCACCAGCCAAAAGGTGATCTATAAAGACCTGCCCGTCGATGATCCCAAGCAGCGGCAGCCCGACATCACCAAAGCCCGCGAAATTCTGGGCTGGGAGCCAAAACTATCACGCGAAGAGGGCCTGCGCATTACCTACGATTACTT
>JACMPG010000237.1 GCA_014377625.1 Spirosoma sp. | reverse complement strand
TAAACTGGTGATGAGCCACATTTTTATACCCTTCCTGGAGGGTAATGATTTCGGGGGCTTCTAAGCGGACGTAGCGTTTAGGCTTCATGGCGCGAAGATACTACCCATTCGTATTTCTATATAATTATGTCCAAGTACTTAGTTGATTTTCATTTATTTTAAAAGATACATCTGGTTGAGTCAGACTAACAATCTCAGGGAATAATCTTGTAGAACGCCCCTGTGCTGCTGTCGAGTAGCACAGTCAACACGTAGAGCTCGCCAGCTTTGTCATCGCCGAAACTGTACACGTGCCAGTAACCGACCTCTTTCAAGATGGAGAGTTTTTCGCGCGTCCAGGTTTTTCGCCCGCGTCTTCGCGCTGCCAGATGGGACCAATCCAGTTGGCAACGACGTACTTACCCACCAGAGCGGGGATGGCCTTGCCCCGGTCGATGATACGAATGCGGCCGGCCTGTTCGCATACAAACAGCCGGTCGGCGGGGCCGCCGGGGGCTACGGTAAAGGCCGTCGGGTATAAAAGCTTGCTGGAGATTAACTGGAGCTTTACGCTGGCCACCCGCGCCGACTGCCCAAACAGGGCTGAGCAAATCAGCAGACTACTGACCAGAAACAGGGCAACCGGTTTCATCAGGGTACGTTTTCGGGTGGATACAAATGAATAAGTCATAGAATAGTGTGGGTAATACTGGTTTGTTTTTGAGTTTGGTTACGTTGCCCGAAGTCGGCATAACCCCGGTTAGTTTGCTTTAGGGGGCTTTGTGGTGAAGTCGAAGCGGAGGGTACCCGTAATGGGCGTATAATTTAACATCGTGTTTTTCTGGCTGTGCGGTCCCATCTGATCGGCGGTCTGAAATTTGGTACCGATGGCACCGATACCGTTCATAAAGCCAATGCTGCCCGTTGGGAAAGCCGGGCTCGTCTTGTCATTGTTGGCCGCTTTAGGCTTGCGGGGTTGCAGCATCTGCAAAAACGGGATTTTGTCGTCGGCATAGACGGTGAAGTTGCCCTGTTTGGTTTCGATAACGACCCATTTCACGTCGGCGTGGTAGCCTTTGAATTCCGGGTACTGGAAGTCTTCGCCCGTCACAAAGTCATTGTAGTCTTTGTGCCAAACGCCATATTTCATGCCCTTGAGCCGGTTTTTCCAGACCCGGTACGGCCCGCGTCCCAGCCATTTCATGCCCGTAATGAGCGGTTCGGGATAATCGAAGGTAATGCCCATAAAATCGGCCTCGCCCCGCTGCGAATAGCTATACGTCAGTTCGGCGGGTTGGTTGGCCACCAGCAGCCAGTGTGCCGTAAACTGGTTTCGGTTGCCCTCGTACTCCGCCACGACTTCGTAGCCAGTTTTGCCCAAGAAATGCCGAAATGATTTCAGGGCTAGTTTTATACCCGCCAGCGTTGGCCCATTGGTGAGTGGTATTTCTGAAACTGCGTTTATTACGTTGACCAAATACCCCGTTGTTTTGTCGAAGGTATAGGTCTGACTGCCGGCTTTTACGGTCAGTACGTTGCCGCTGTCAGTTACGTCGGCGGCTGTGGGGGCGGAGGATGATGCCGCTGTAGTCACCGGTACCTGTTCGGGGGCGGGGATCGGCCAGGACCAGGTAAACAACTCCCGGCCGTTGGGGTCAGTAGCCGTCAGGTAAAGAGCTTCGCTGTTATTCCAACTGGCGGGCAGATTCAGGCGTAGGTAGCCCGTTTCGCCCGGCGGGATCGCTACGTTGGCGACCTTACCCGACCCGTTCATTATAGCCTGCGTGGATGGGTCGGTCGGTTTGGGGAATGATACCAACTGCCAGCTAAACTGGCACTGGCTTAGATTCGTGAATGAGTAGTGATTTTCGACTTCGATTTTGCCATCGAACTGCCAGGGTAGCCCGGTACGGGTGATTCTGACCGGTGACCACAGTTCTTTGATGGTGTAAAAACTGGCTTCTTTTTCGTGGTGTGGCCCCACAATACCATCGGGGGCGTAGTTGCCAAACACGTCGATAATCGCCGACCCGTCAGGGTTTTTCTTATCCGTTCGTACCACACCTTCGTCGGCAAACACCCATAAAAACCCACCCGAACTGTGCGGGTGCTTGAGCATCAGGGACCAGAAATCGTCCAGCCCCGCCCCGTGCCCCCCGTCGAAGAGGCCGTGCATGAATTCGGTGGGCATCAGAATGTCGGCATCGTACAGGGCAGAGTTTACTAAATAGTCATAATTCAGGTAGTGCTTGGTATCGAACCCATTGAACCGCTCCCAGGGGTGCAGCACCAAGCGTTTTTGTGGGTCGTGAAGCGCGTAGTCGCCATCCAGGCTCCGGTTCCAGCCGCCTTCGTTGCCATTGTCCCAGAACAGAATCGATGGGTGGTTGACATCCCGGACCACCAGTTCCTTCACTAATTTCCGGCCCACCAGCGTATCGTACTTGTTTTGCCAGCCCGTCAGTTCATCCAGCACGTACAGGCCCAGCGAATCGCAGACGTCCATAAAATGAACGTCGGGTGGGTAGTGTGACATCCGTACGGCGTTCATGTTCATGTCCTGCATCAGCTTCACATCGGCTATGCTGATCGCTTTGCTGGTGGTACGGCCCGTTTCGGGGACAAACGTGTGCCGGTTTACGCCCCGTAGCATTACCTTCTGCCCGTTAACGTAAATACCGTCACTCTTTCTGACCTCAATTGTGCGAAAACCGAACCGCTGAGCGTGCCTATGGATTACGCCACGCGGGCCCGTCAGCGATACCACGACCTGGTACAGATTGGGCCTTTCGGCGTTCCAAAGATCAATGTTTTTGAACGCCTGTTTCAGGGTTGTCTTCTCATCGGTAGGGTTGATCGTGGCCGAGAAGACCGGCCCGACGTTCTGACCCGTCAGGGTCTGTACCTGCGCTTCCAACGTCTGACCCGTGCTGGTTTTCGAGGAAAATATATCGACGGAGAACATCCCGTCGGCCTGCGCGTCGATGGCTACCCGTTCGATAAACTGTGGGGGTACCACCTCTAAATAAACGGGCCGGTAGATGCCGCCGAACGTCCAAAAATCGCCGTGTCGTTCGGCCACATCAATCGAGCGGTTGGCCGACTCTTTGTGTACGGTTACCTCCAAAAGATTACGTCCCGGTTTGACGAGAGATGTTATCTCGTACTGAAATTGAGTGAAGCCACCCTGGTGCGTTGCACCGGCTGATTTACCATTGATATTGACCTCGGTATCGGTCATAGACCCGGCGAAGACAATGAACACGCGCTTGCCTTTCCAGTCCTTTGGTACCTCGAACGAGTGTTTGTACCGACCCGTTTCGTCGGCTTTAGTGCTGTCCTGCCGGTTTTGCACGCCGTAGCTGTACTTGCCAAAGCCCTGCAATTCCCAGTTGGCTGGCACGGCAATTTTAGACCATTTACCGCTGTTCATTCCTTTATCGCAAAAGAAATCCCATTGAACGGTGTGGTCTTTGTCGGTGCCGGACAGATAGACCCGTTGGCTTTGCTGCGCTGAAACCAGGTCTGAAAGGCTCAACAAGAGCAGGAAGAGTAGGCCACTTGGCCAGAAAAAACGCATAGAATAATTGTCGATAATAGATGTTCAGGAATGGTCTAAACGTAGCCTGCTTCATAAGTAAGCCTGGCCCGTAGCGATTTACTGCATCATGCAAATACATTCGTGTTTACCCTTGTAAAAGTAGGTTACTATCTACCCGTACCAGGTGAAAATTTGGTCAAAAACGAGCTACGCGTGGTTATAGGTGGCCCGTTTTCATATTGGACTGTCCCAATCACTAGTGTTGCTTAAAAAATAGTATGGCAGGTGTTTTGTCTTCATGGGATAAACCCTGCCAATTATGATAAAGTACCGTTTATCCCTCACTGATTCAGAACGAGTCGAACTGCTGGCTAAAATCCAAAAAGGTAAAACAGCCGCTAAAACTATTCAGAAAGCACAGGTACTCCTGGCC
>JACMPG010000236.1 GCA_014377625.1 Spirosoma sp. | reverse complement strand
ATTCTGGTTCTCCATCGAAAAAAGTAACGACGTAAAGGCCAAGTCGATGCTGTCGTTCAACGGGATGCTGGCCAAGGACGAAGACCTGAAAATTGTCTTCGTGCTGTTCTACACGGCTTTGCTGTACCACATTGCGCAGTTGATGAAACACCGGGGCATTGGTCTGCCGGGGGCGTTGACGTTCAGCGGTACGGGGTCTAAAGTCCTGAGCATCATCAGTACCGACGACGTGATGCTGGGCAAACTAGCGCGGATTATTTTCGAGAAAGTGTACAACGAACAGTATGGAGCCAGCGGGCTAACGCTGTTTTACGAACGCAAAGGACCAAAAGAAGTGACCTGCAAAGGGGCTTTGATGCAGCCTGCCAACAGCCGCCCCATCGACACCGAAGCGATCAGCTACGTATATCCGGCCACATTCCAGAACGAATTTCCAACGCTGACCTACGCCGATCTGCGCAAGCCCGCCGTTATCGACTCACTGCTGAACGAAACCAACGCCTTTATCGACTTCTTTTTCGAGTTAAACCAGACGTTCAGTTTCACACGCAACCTGAACGTATCGCCCGGGTCGCTGGCCATTGCACAGCGCGAATTGCGGACGCACTTAGACACCTCGCTCATGGACGGCATTCAACGCAAGGAGAGCGACGCAGCCGCCGAGAGCAGCGGTATGTCGGATGCTCTGGCCGCGCCCATCGAAGAGACGTTGTTTTTCTACCCACTCGTCGGGGCCATCAACAAGCTGGCCAACGCGCTGGTGTAATTTCTGTGATACTTATGCGATTTACCTTCCTCTTCGCGCTGACCACCCTGACGCTCCCGGCCCTTGCGCAAAACATGAACGTAGCAGCTGTGGACACGCTGACGAAAGACGTGGCCATTGCCGTGTTCGACAACATTGTCAAAACCGGCAATCAGCCTGTGGCCGAGGCCGTGTACGAGCAGCTTCTGCTTTGCGACGATGGCTGCGACCCGCAGGAGATAATCCGGCAGACGGGGGGCAGTAGCTGGAGTCAGGTAGGTCAGAAAATGCAGGAACTGGCCATGCTGAAAATGACTCAGCGGTTTCGGGAAGCATCGCCTGCCGAGGCTAACGCAGCTATCCGGCAGCAACTGACCGGTTTTTACGTCAGGCACAAAGCCATGAAACCGTATAGTGTGCCGCTGACAGCCGCCGTACAAGCAGCCATGCTGGTCAAAATTGACCGGATGCTGCCACCCGCACCGGACACTGTTGCACAGACCAGTACTGACGCATCGCAAATGCCTGGCGGGACCATAGATAATGAAAGTAACATCAGTCCTTCGGCTTTGGCCATGAGCAAACTGGAGCGGTCGGTGAAAGACGAACAGGACAAAAATTTCTGGACCATGATTGTAAGTGGATTAATTGGCCTGATTACCGGTGCCGGAGCCGTATATTTTCTGCTGTATCGGACGTTGAAAAGCGAAACGGACCAACTCAAAGGCGAGAATGCCGCGCTAAGCCGTGAAAACGATACGTTGCGCAGGAAACCCGCCAATGACCCCCGCCCCCGCAACACACCGCGTCCTGACCTGTACGACCCTCAACTCCGAAGTACCAGCCCGATCGAACCAACCCCCGGGCTGACTCCCGTATTCCCGGCATCGGCTCCCGTCGAACTACCCGTCGTGCCTACGCAGCCACTACAGCCCAGCGAACCGGCGGCCACCGCAGAACCAACGCCTGCCTTACCCCAAACGCCCGAACCGCCCCGCGACGAAGTACTGTATTTCCCGCCCCCCAGCCCGGCGGGAATTTTTGACGGAGCGCAGCAGAACGACCGGATCTCGCCCGAATCGGCTTACCGGTTTGAGGTACGTAGTCAGACGCCCGATCAGGCCCAGTTCCGGTTTGAGGCCGAAACGGGCCGGGTGGCCCGTTTCCTGACGTACCGCAATTACATGATTGAACCCGCCTGCGACAGCGAAAATAGCTATGCCTCGCAGTACACGCGCATTATAACCCAGCGCGAGGGCGAGGCTGTGCGCGAAAACGGCGGGTGGCGCGTCGTTAAAAAAGCCCTCATCCGTTATGAATAACCATCGGCAGTTCATTCTCGGCTTTGTTTTCCTGCTCTGTCTGACGTATCTGTCGGGCTGTTCGGGTTGTTCGCGGTCGGGCAGTCACCAGCCACGCCGGAGCAAACCCACGCCCCAATCCCAGACGATCGTTGCTACCGATTCGCGGCAACGGCGTTGAATTCGTATTTTTGCGTAAGTCAGACACTCTTGTATGACAAAGCCGTCAGGCTTACCATACAGCTGCGTGGTTGGCACATGGCCCATTCATTATTGGGTCCACGTCAGACAAGCGTGTCTGACCTACATACGCTACCCACATAAGATGACTGATACTGCATTAACCGACCAACTTCGCGAAGCTACCGTACTAAATGGGCCCGATGCTTGGCGCACCAACGGGTACATGGCCGATGCGCAGGTGGCTGGACTCTCGGCAAGCGAAGCCGAAGCCCTGGCGGTTGAGGTGAGTGAGGAGGTCAGTAAAAACAGCGTTCTATTTAATAACATCAAATCCCGCATTGCCCGGCTGGCCCTGCCGTCTCGGGCTGCGTACTTTGATCAGGACACATCACGGATTATTTTAGCGGCCCAGTCGCTCAAACTATCACCCGACTTCGTACGCGACCGCTGGATACCGGCTGAGCTGGCCAAAATTGCTCCCCCACCTACTCCGCCCGATCCTGTTCTTGCTGTGCCACCCGTTCCTGTTCCCGTGCCGAAATCTACCGACGCGTATGAAGAGTTGCTGGAGCCGGAACCACTACGCCCCGTTCAGCCCGAACCAGCCATACCAGCGGGCGAAACGGCGGAGTCAATGCGCCGGAAAGTATACGATAGCCTGAACGATTACGGCGACCGTATTCCGGCCCCGGCCATCCGGTCGTTGTTCCGCACCATCAGCTACAACGAAGCCGAACTGGGTGTAGCCATCTGGAATTACCTGCAAATAGAACGCTATCAACCCGTTACCGAATCGGACAGTGAGGACCTGCGCGAAAAACTGACGTCAACCGACTGGCAGTTGCTCCGGCCCGAACCCGGCCGCCCAGCCAAACCGCCAGAACCGGAACCTGTTTACATACCGCCCGCCAATTTGCCCGAACCGCCCACGCCGGTAGTACGCCTGTTTACCGCTACGCCTGCCCGCGTGATGCGCGGCAAACCCGTTACGCTGGAGTGGGACGTAGAGAATCTGCTGGCCGTTACGATTGATGATTTGGGCGAAGGGCTTTCGCCGAAGAACCGGGGCTGGATCAAGCCGAAGAAAACGGCTGATTATACACTGTTCGATGTTAATAACAATCCGCTCAGTACGGTCAGAGTTGAGGTAATACCACCCGACCGCAGCGGACTGTATGGGGTGTTGTTTGCCCTGTTCCTGCTGTTGCTAATCTACTATTTTGTGCGGGGCAGCGCATCGGGTAACAACGCTAATACTGAAGAAACAAACCGGCGGGAACGGATCGAAGACCGACCCGCACCCATCGAGAAAAATACGTCTCTGAGCTACGCCAGTCCCGAAACTACCGCCAACGAGCCGATTACGGAATCCCTGCCAGAACCCGTTGAAACTACTGCCACCGACACGAAAGTTACCGAACCAGTAATTGAGAAGCCGGAAAAAGTAAGCCCCAACGTACCAGAACCGGAACCTGTTACATTGCCCATACCCATTACGCCACAGGACGCCCGGCAGGGTAAATACGAAGAAGCCTTCGGCGATAAACCCTACGATAAAGTGGAACTGGGCGACGATGAGCGTGGCTGGCGTCGTGCCCGAAAAAACGGTCGCTGGGGCTATATTGACGCCAATGACAAGTGGGTAATCGAGCCAGAGTACGGAGCCGTAACGCCATTCAAGGGTAATACGGCAGCCGTGTTTCTGAACGGGCAACTCATCACGATTGACCGCGACGGGCGGCAGGTCAGAAATTAGGGAACGTAGTTGTACGAGCCTTGTCAGACATTCCCGTAATTTTGCCCTATCTATGACCACAACAGAACAGAGCGGTATGCCCGCTACCTCACTCCAGGACATTATTGGCCACGCCAAAGAATACGGATTCGTGTTCCCATCATCCGAAATTTATGACGGTCTCCAGGCCGTGTACGACTATGGGCAGAACGGCGTTGAGTTGAAAAATAATCTCAAAGCCGTCTGGTGGAAAGCCATGACGCAGTTGAACGATAACGTTGTCGGCATCGACTCGTCTATCTTCATGCATCCGCTCATCTGGAAAGCATCGGGCCACGTCGATTCGTTCAACGACCCGATGATCGACAACCGCGACTCCAAAAAACGCTACCGCGCCGATCAGTTGCTTGAACTGAAAGCCGAGGAATACGCCAACGCCGGCGACGAAGCCCGCAGCACCGCGCTCTTGCAGGAAATGGGCCGGTTGCTGGGCAACAACGACCTCGACGGCGTGCGTAACCTCATCATTGCCGAAGGCATCAAAGACCCCGTATCCGGCACCGACAACTGGACCGAGGTGCGGCAGTTTAACCTGATGTTCTCGACGCAGGTGGGTTCGCTGGCCGAAGATGCGAGCCTAATTTATCTACGTCCAGAAACGGCGCAGGGTATTTTTGTCAACTTCCTGAACGTGCAGAAAACCGGGCGCATGAAGGTGCCGTTTGGCATTGCGCAGATCGGCAAAGCGTTTCGGAACGAGATCGTGGCCCGGCAGTTTACGTTCCGTATGCGCGAGTTTGAGCAGATGGAGATGCAGTTTTTTGTCAGGCCCGGTACCGAAATGGAATGGTACGAACGCTGGCGCGATACCCGGATGAAATTCCATCAGGCCCTTGGTCTGCCCGCCGAACGGCTCAAATTTCACCCGCACGAGAAACTGGCTCACTACGCCAACGCAGCTGTTGATATCGAGTATAAATTCCCCTTCGGTTTCCGCGAAATGGAGGGGATTCACTCGCGCACCGATTTCGATTTGAAGGCGCATCAGGAAATGAGCCGCAAAAAGCAGCAGTATTTCGACAATGACATTGACCCCGCCACCGGCAAAGCGTACGGCAACTACATTCCCTACGTCGTGGAAACGTCCGTGGGAGCCGACCGGCTGTTTCTGGCCGTGCTGTGCAATGCGTTTACGAAAGAAGTTGTACGGTCCGGCGCTCCGGGCGAAGGGGACGAGCAAAAGGAGCGGACGTACCTGAAACTGCACCCCGCCCTCGCACCCATCAAAGCCGCGGTGTTTCCGCTGGTACGCAAAGACGGTTTGCCCGACAAAGCCGAGCAGATCATGAAATCGCTGCGGTCCGAGTTCCGGGTCGTCATGGAAGAGCGCGACGCTATCGGCAAACGGTACACCCGTCAGGATTTGATCGGTACGCCCTTCTGCATCGTGGTCGATTACCAGACCATGGACGATGATACCGTCACGATCCGCTACCGCGACACAACCGAGCAAATCCGGGTCCCCATCAACGAACTCAAAAGCCGTATTGGCCAGGAAGTATCGATGGAGCGACTACTGGAGCAGATGTAGGTTTTTTTAATTATGAATGGGTTGACTGGCAAGAGACATGGCCACGGGATGGAATTCATCATTCATAATTAGAAGAAGCAATAAAGCCCGCTCGATACCGAGCGGGCTTTATTGCTTCTTCTAAAGGCTATTGGGGGTGGAAAGCGGAAAGCCTGTCGTTAGCGTTAGCTGAGGTGTGAAAGATTACTCATTAACTGGCGACGAACAGTCACCCACCGACGGCGCGAAATGGGTAGTACTTCGCCGGTAGACAGATGAACAAGCCCGCCCGCATCGGTACGTTCGAGACGCGAAACGAAACTTTTGTTGACAACGCAGTTACGATGCAAACGGACAAATAATTCAATAGGTAACTTAGGTGCGTAGAACTTCAGGGTTCGGGGCATTAGCATACGCCGGCCATCTACCCAGTTCAGCCAGCTGTAATTAGCAACGGCCTGTAAGTAAACAAGATCAGCAACTGGGAACGTCTGACGTCCGGATTCGCGAATAAAAATATTTAGTGGAGGCCACTCCGTTGGCGTGACGCGGGCCGATGTTGCGCCAGATTGAAAATAAGTCATAGGGTTTATCGAGAGGGTTCATTGCCATTGGCTTTACAATAGCACAATACTAATTCCCTGTTTCTCCAGTGACTTGCTGGTTTGTAACACGCCCTATAAAATTTGTAACACGAATTATACTTAAGCTATATCCTGAGGAAACGGTACGATTGTGGCCCTGATTAGTGCACTAAAACAAACTTTGTATGCACTTCAGGTTATTTCTCTCTTTTTTATTCAGCTAACTACCTGCCGACCTTTTTCGGTAAACTCGGAGGGTGTCTGGTTGTAGTGATCCTTAAAAACTTTAGAGAAATAAGCGGGTGTATCAAATCCTACCCGGTCGGCTACCTCGGATACAGACGCGCCGGTGAGCAGCAGCTCAGCCGCCCGATTTAACCGCACCACCCGGATCAGCTCTACAGGTGTGAAACCCGTCAGGGCCTTCACTTTCCGGTTCAGGTGCATTCGGCTAAATCCAACCGCTTCGGCCAGCGTCTCGACACCAAACGACGAATCGTCCAGACGGGCTTCCAGAACCGTGTATACCTGGTTCAGGAACTCGTCTTCGGGCTTTGGCTGCGCATCGGTGTTGAGCAGATGTCCCTCCCGAAGCAGCAATTTACGGTTATGATGTTGCTGGCGGTACTGTTGCTGGAGCCGGTTCCGAACCCGGCCCAGTAACTCTTCCACCTGAAACGGCTTGGTGATATAGTCGTCGGCGCCCGCCATAAACCCCTCCAGTCGACTCTCTACGCCTGTTTTTGCCGTTAGCAACAAAATGGGAACGTGGCTGGTAGCGGGGTCGGCCTTTAGTTGCCGGCACAGTTCGTATCCGTCAAGATCGGGCATGAGCACATCGCTGATGATCAGGTCAGGTACGTCATTCAAAGCGGCTTTTACTCCCATACCACCCGTACTGGCCCGTCGAACCCGCCAAAACTCGCCCAGAATATGCAGCAGGTAATTGGCAATGTCGTCATTATCTTCCACGACCAGCAGGTGCGCCAGCCGATCTATTTCCTGCGTTTTATCCGTAGATACCAACTGCCGGGGAACATCTGCGCTGTTCGTAACGCTCTCGCTGAGAACCGGGCGCAGGGGCAGTTCTACCATAAACGTGCTGCCTGCTCCGGGTTCGCTCTGTACTGTAATACTTCCCAGCATCAGCTCAGTAAGTTCTTTAACCAGTGCCAGCCCAATACCTGATCCACCTACCGATTGACCGTCCGGCGCGTGGGCCTGATAAAAACGGTCGAAAACATGAGACAACTCATCGGTAGGAATCCCTTTACCGGTATCACTGATCTGAATCTGAACAGAATCAGTTACGGCGCCAGCCGGGTAGGCCGTGCTGGCCCGAAAGGCAACCGGCTGAGTATCGGTCAGTACAAGCGTCAGGATAATAGAACCAGCTTCGGGCGTGAACCGGAGGGCGTTAGCCAGCAGGTTGTTGAGGATCGTTTCAAGTTTATCGGCATCAAACCAATAGTACGTCTGGGGAAGCATACTGCTAACGGTCAGGCGAATATGTTTACTCTGTGCCTGACCGTCGAAGGTCTGTACGGTACGCTCCACGAAGTCAGTGAGGTTACCGGGCGAGCTGGTCACGGTCAGATTACCCGCTTCGAGTTTGGCCAGGTCGAGCAATTCGTTAATGAGCCGGAGCAGGCGGTTGGCGTTTCGATGCACCAGCGATAGGCGGTAGTGTTGCTGCGGCTCAGTAATGTCTCGCAGGAGTTGATCCAGCGGTGTCAGAATCAGCGTTAAAGGTGTACGGAACTCATGAGTAATATTGGCAAAAAAGCGTGATTTAACGGCATCGAGCTGCTTGAGCTGTATCGACTCCTGCTCACGTAACTGGATCTGACTCTGTAACCGGATTCGATTGAGCCGGATGCGCAGGAATAAAGCAATGCCAGCCAACCCAAGCAGTACGTACAAAGAATAAGCCCACCAGGTGGCCCAGTACGGTGGCTCGATAATCAGCATCACACTACGGGTAGCCGGACTCCAGACACCCGACGTATTAGAGGCATTGACCACGAACGTGTACGTGCCAGGCGGCAGATTGGTGTATGTAGCCGTGGTATGGTTCGTGCTGTAAATCCAGTCTTTATCCAGACCCGTCAGTTTATAACGGTATTGATTTTTACCGTTTTTGTTGAATTGTAAGACGGCAAAATCAAGGGAAATAAAGTTCTGATCGTACCGAAGCAGCAGTTCGCTGGTCTCGTCGATGGTGCGGGTCAGGGGCGAATCAGGAGCGAGGGGCGTTACAGGCTGGTTATTGATGCTCAGGGCCGTAAGAGCCACCGTAGGTTTATCAGGGTCGTCGCTGACATGGGCCGGATCAAATAGGGTATAGCCGCCAATACCCCCAAACACCAGTCGGCCAGCGGGCAGGGCTACATCGTGGTAGCGGTTAAATACTTCGCTTGGCAGCCCATCGTCAGTGGTGTAGTTACGGATTTCGAACGTCCGGCTGTCAAACCGGCATAGCCCCCGGTTGGTGCTGAGCCACAAATGACCCTGCCCGTCGGGCCGTATAGCATACACTACGTTATTGGGTAGCCCGTCTGTCTCGTCAAACCGCCGGATCTGCCCCGTTAATTTGTCGAGCCGACACAGGCCACTGCCAAACGTACCAATCCAGAGGTGGTTGTACTGTGCCGGGTCCTGGGTTAGGCATAATAGCTCGTCGTTGGGCAAGGTTACCGGATTGGCTGCCTGCGCCCGCCAGCGAGTCAGTTTCTGGGTCGAGAGGTCGGCCCGGAGCAGACCATGACTTTGAGTAGCCAGGTAAATCCGCCCGCCGTCTACGGTCATGGCCACAATTTTGTAGGGATGGTTGGGCGGAAGCGGAAGCGGAAACGTCGTGAACGTTTTAACGGCGGGGTTGTAACGCGCCACCGCCCGGTTTTCAGGACCCAGCAGCCCCCAGAACTCGCCCGACGGCCCTTTGGCCACGTTCGTCACCCGGAAACTCCCCCCCGCCAGCCAGCGCGGCTCTATACCGGCAGGCGCGATGGCTGTGAACGCTTTTGTCGCGGCATCGTAACGATACGGCGGGGTGGCGGCACTACTGAGCCAAAGTGTTCGCTGCCGGTCAAACAGGTATCGGATGGCGTCGGGCCGCTGCTGCCGAATTATTGCCGGAATGGCATTGGCCGGCACGTTCAGGTATCGCGTAAGCCAGTCGGTCTGAAAATTAACGATGTAGGGATACGCCGTAAAGGGCCGCTGTGTCAGGTCCGTTTTAATGACGCCGTCGCCGTCGAGACCAACCCACCGCACGTTTGAGCGGTCTATAAGCATAGACAGGGCCTGAAAACGACTCATCTTGGGATCGGGTGGCAGGCTGGCCAGACCGACCTGATCGGTGTAGCGGTTCTGGTTCACGTAATCCACCCCGTCGGTACCCGTAGCAAACAGCGGCACGGACAGCGGTTGGTCGGGCGTGATCACTATGCGGCTTACCCGACCCGACGCAGGATTGAATACGGCAAAGCGACCCGGAAAACCCAGCAGCAGATCACCATTTGCCCGCTGATGCAGCGCTATTACGTCATTTTGTGGCAGGCCTTCGGCAATGCGGTAGGCGGTAAATTTTTTACGGGCCGGATCGTAGCGAAAAAGGCCTACGCGGGTACCCAGCCAGAGTTGTCCGTTCCGGTCATTAAGCAGTGCTCGGATAACAACAGGGGCGGTTTCCGTACTGTCCGTAGCAGACGGGGCGGCCCAATACCGGTGGGTTACGGTGCCGGCGGGGTCGAGCCGAAAAAATCCGTTTGTCTGCGTAGCTACCCACGCCCGACCAGCCCGGTCGGGCGCAAGACTAACCAACTGATCGTAGCCCAACGCCTGCCGAAACCCTACTGAGCGGGATACGTGCGTTGCCTGCTCGGTGGCGGGGTCGAAGCGGTCAACGTGATTATTTTCGGTGCGAATCCAGATGTGGCCGGTCGGGTCTTCGCGCAAGCCACTCAAACTACTGAAAGCCAGCGAGTGAGGCTGGAGCGGATTATGGGTAAAAACCCGAAACCGAACACCATCGTACCGGCAGAGGCCATCCCGAGTGGCAAACCAGATAAAGCCCCTCCGGTCCTGTAGCATGGCCGTTACGTATCCCTGGGGCAATCCGCTGCGCACAGTCAGGTATTCGCTCACCGGCGCACCGGCTGCGGGCAGGGCAGCCGTACATAGGCGGGTCTGCATCAGCAGGCTCAGCATCAGCCATCCCATGAACCCTTGTCTGTAAACGCGCATACGGCCTATCCCCATTCGTTCGGGTGGCTTTCTTTAAGCCTAATATAAACCGTTAAATTCGCAATATCCCGTAGATTTATCAATTTTACGGTAGGTGAATCTATTTAATGGAACAGATGAACCTATCTGATATACGCCAGTCGTACCTATTTTTCTCCTGTTTCCCAGCTTATGCATACCCTGAATCTTATTCTTGATACACCCGTTCACCAATCGGTTTCTGAGGTCTGGCGCGGCTTTGATCGGCAGCTTTTCGACCAGCTCAGCCCGCCCTTCCCACCGGTTGACGTGGTGCGCTTTGATGGCTGTCTGCGGGGCGACGTGGTGCACCTGCGGCTCAACTTTCTGCTGTTTAAACAGGACTGGACCAGCGACATTATCGACCAGCAAACACTTAAAACCGGCGACCATATCAACGAGATTTTCTTTGTCGACAAAGGCGTTAAGCTGCCTTTTTTTCTTAAATTCTGGCAACACCGGCACCGGTTGCTGAGAAATGAGTCCGGGGGTACGATCATCCGCGATGACATTACGTTCAGCACTCCGTTCTGGCTGACCAACTACCTCATGTATCCGCTGTTATGGGCGCAGTTTGCCTATAGAAAGCCCATTTATCGCAAACGCTTTGGCCCATCAGCCCGGGACTGAAATCATGGGCTGATAAATTCCTGTATTCTGTTACTTTTGTCAATTCGGCTCTTTACTTCTCTGCATGAAACTCCCTAACTTAACTACACGCATCTTTCTGGGCATGGTACTCGGTGTTTTGATCGGCTATCTGTTTCCGGTCACTGAATCGGGCTTCTCGGGCGACGACCTGAACATACTGTCCAAGATTTTTCTGCGGCTCATCAAAATGATTATCGGGCCACTGGTCTTTGCCACGCTCGTCGTGGGCATTGCCAAACTCGGCGATTTTGGCACTGTAGGGCGCATTGGACTGAAGACCCTGGCTTATTTTTATTTCGCCACGATCCTATCGCTGATAGTGGGGCTGCTGGTAGTAAACATTGCCCGGCCCGGCGAGGTGATGAGTCTGCCGCTACCCACCAAAGGCACCGACGTGGGTATATCGGCTCAGAAGATGAGTTTCGAGAATTTCATCACCCACATCTTCCCAACGAGTTTCATTGAATCAATGGCCACCAACGAAATTCTGCAAATTGTGGTGTTCAGCATCTTCTTTGGCGTGGCCGTCGGCTCTATTGGCGAGCAGGGAAAGATTGTCATCAAAGCAATGGACGCCCTTTCGCATGTCATGTTCAAGGTTACGAACTACGTTATGTCGTTCGCGCCGTTTGGCGTCCTGGGGGCCATTGCCGCCGTAGTAGCGCAGCAAGGACTGGGTATTCTGGCGGGCTACGCCTACCTGATTATCTGCTTCTTTGCCGGGTTGCTGTTTTTCATCTTCGTGGTACTTTGGGCCATTTGTCTGGTCGTCAGAATACCGTATCTGGCCCTGCTGACCGAGATAAAGAGTGCCATTATCCTCTCGTTCAGCACGGCGAGCTCGGAAGCGTCGTTTCCGCAGACCATCGAAGCCCTCCGCCGGTTTGGCTGTTCGGAGCGGATTATCTCATTTGTGCTGCCGCTGGGCTATTCGTTCAACCTCGACGGGTCTATGCTGTACATGACCTTTGCCACGGCTTTTATTGCCCAAGCATATGGCATCACACTCAGCATAGAGCAGCAAATTACGATGATGCTCACGCTGATGATTACCTCCAAAGGCATTGCGGGCGTACCGAGGGCATCGCTGGTGGTCATTGCCGGTACGATGGCCATGTTTGATCTGCCCATCGAGGGCCTGGCCCTGCTGCTGGGTATCGATCAGGTGCTTGACATGGGCCGGTCTGCAACGAGTGTGGTGGGCAACGCCGTGGCTACCTGCGTGATCTCCAAATGGGAGGGTGAGTTTCGGACCCAACCCATTGATGTGGAAGAGCTTGCCGCTTAGTAAAGCATGGTGTGTTTTGGGGGGTAAATAGCGTGGGTCTGGCAGGAAAAGGGTATGTTTGGTCGTCAGCCCTAATCAATTCATTTCCTTACCCTTAAACTTATTTACACATGGCACAATCCGCTCTTCTCGAAGCCGAAATGGCTCCGTTCTTCACCACGAAAGCCCCCTTCCAGTTTCCCGTCAATTTCCGGGATGGGTTTGTAAAATACTGGCCCATTGTCTCGCTCATATTACTGCTGCTGAGCCTGCCTGCCATTCTTTTGTTTCTGGGCATTGGCGCATTTCTGGTACCGGCCTCTTTTGTGGCAGGCGCGGGAGCCGGGTTCGGCTATACTATTTCCATGGTTCTAACCATTGTCAGCCTCGTATTAAGCGTACTGGCGTTACCCGGACTGTTTAACCGCAAACGGGGCGGCTGGGTCCTGAGCTACTACGCTCAACTGGTTAGTATCCTTGCCGGCGTGCTTACCATTAGTATACTGGGAATCATTTTCGGTCTGCTGTTCCTAATGCTGCTGTTTCAGGTGCGGGAATATTATACGTAGGCGTTATCGACTTGACTTTATGGGCCACGATCTACACGGATTGTGGCTTTTTTATGCCGTTTATGGAATGCTACGGCGGTTCGTCCGTAAATTGATTGCGGTTCGGGACAATGGCGGGTTTCTTTACTCGCAAATAGACCAAACCTAACGTTATACTACTCATTTTCTCC
The DNA here is from genome assembly GCA_014377625.1 of Spirosoma sp. Lineage (GTDB taxonomy): Bacteria > Bacteroidota > Bacteroidia > Cytophagales > Spirosomataceae > Spirosoma. The sequence continues at coordinate 1,005 of JACMPG010000236.1, read as the reverse complement.
TTCCCGTGACTAACATCCTCGAAACCCACCACCTCGTTAAACAGTACGCCGACCATCGGGCCCTGGACGATGTAAGCCTGAACGTACCACAGGGCAGTATTTTTGGGCTGCTTGGCCCCAATGGGGCGGGCAAAACGTCCCTCATCCGTATCGTAAATCAGATTACGGCCCCCGACGAGGGCGAGGTCATTCTGGCGGGCGAACGGCTCAAACCCGGCCACATCCGGCGCATCGGCTACCTGCCCGAAGAACGCGGCCTGTACAAGAAAATGAAAGTTGGTGAGCAGCTCCTGTACCTGGCCCAACTGAAAGGGCTGACCGAAAAACAGGCGATGGATAAGCTCAAAATCTGGTTTGTCAAGTTCGATATCAAAACCTGGTGGGACAAGCAAATCGACGACCTCTCGAAGGGGATGCAGCAAAAAATACAATTCGTGGCTACGGTCATGCACGACCCCGACCTGATTATCCTCGACGAACCATTTTCGGGTTTTGACCCCATCAACGCCAACCTCATCAAAGACGAGATTCTGGAACTGCGCGACCGGGGCAAGACCATCATCTTCTCCACCCACCGCATGGAATCGGTGGAAGAACTCTGCGACCATATTGCGCTTATCAACCGCTCACACAAAGTACTCGACGGAACCAAGCAGGCCATTAAGCAGCAATTCAAAACGCACACCTACCACGTAGAATACCAGGGTACGCTCACCGACCTGCCCCCGGCCTTTACCGCCCTGACCACCCGCACTACCGACGACGGTTTTACCCGCACCGACATTCAGATTCCGCCCGATGCCGCTGCCAACGACCTCATCCGGCACCTGCTCGACCGCGTGGCCGTACGCTCCTTCGGCGAGAACATTCCCAGTATGAACGACATCTTTATCAAAGCCGTAGGCCAAACCAACGAATGAATACTACCTTCCTCATTATCAAGCGTGAATACCTGGTCCGGGTACGCAAACGGTCGTTTATCATTATGACCATTCTGGGACCGCT
>JACMPG010000026.1 GCA_014377625.1 Spirosoma sp. | reverse complement strand
TGCAAAACAGTCCTGCGTAGGGTAATATTACGGTTAGAAACTCGCTGGGAAGCTGGGGCATATAGACCTAAGTTTGGCGACCCAAATCTACATATCAAAGCCCTAGCGGGCTTCTTTCAAAAGGCTAAAGTCAAGCTAAGTAATTATAGGGAATACCTTCTAAGGTCCAGAGTTGAGCCAGCCACGCCTGAAGGACCGGAGGAAATTCGGCGGTAAGGGCGGCATCGGCTGTTCCCGACAGGGGAAGGTGCAGGTGAGCCTCGTGGAGTTCGGCCTGACCGGTGGCGCGGGCATGGGTGCGTCGCCACTGGTGCAGGCCCACCGAAAATCGCTTGCTTTGCAGGGCCAGCAGCCTTCCCAACTCCCAGGCTGCCGCATAGGTCAGGTCGAACGTACCCACGTCGGTATGGTACAGCAGCAGTTCGTCGGGGGTGTTTACGTCGAAGAGATTGCGGTTTAAGGTGGCTGCTTTCTTTTCCGACGTCGTGAGCGGGCCCCGATACCAAGACACTGTTTTGCCACCCTGACGCGGGTAGTGAGGCAGCGGTACGTAGCCCTGATGCAGAAAACGGTTGGCCAATTCATGGCCTGTGTCGGGCAGGCGCAGCACGGGCGCGTGGTCTAGTTCAAGTTGCAGGGCTTCGACGGCTCCCGCGCTGTGGCGCACAAAATAACGGCGGTTGGTGATCTGGTCAGTAACCCACCAGTGTCTGACCTGTAGGGGGGTAACGGTTGCGGTGCTGGGTAGGTTGCTAACCCTGCTTCGAATAGCCGCGATGATGGCTTCGGGTTTGGCTTTATCGGCGGTGGTGGGCAGGCCGTCAAGCTGAAACTGAACGTATCCGGCCTGATCGTACACCGCCCCGCTGTTGCCGATGAGCCAGTGGTAATCTTTCAGCACAATTTCGCGGTCGGCCCGGTCGGTCATGGTGGTCGCACTGCCCTCGCTGAGCGGGTACCCTGCCTGGGCAAATTCCATCCGTAGTTTGGCCGGAATACCGCTCTGGCGGGCAAAATCCAGATCGAGGTCTGTCGAGTCAGGTACGTGAAAGATGGGTACCTGATTCAGGTGCAGCAGCAGCCCCCGGAACGTGTGCTTCGGGCTAAGGCTGGTGAACCGCCAGGTGTACAGGCTGATGAACGGAATGGGGTCGTCGTCGCCCGCGCCGTTGAACTGAAATCGCCCATCCGCGCCGTAGCGGTTTTCCAGCGAGACGAGGTGTACGATGCTCTCTCCTCCTTTTTGGGGCAATCGCTTGCTGAGGATCACGGGCCGCTCGTCTTCCACCAGTTCGCTCCGCTCGTTTGTCCCCCGCCGGACGTGGGCCAGCTTAGTCAGGTCGTCGAGCGTGGGCAGCAGAGGTAGTACGGTCTTCTTCGGGACAAAAATTACCGATACCCGGTCGGTTTTCGTCTGCCCGGTTTCCAGCTCCAGGCCCGTCCAGGCCGTTTGGGCAGCGGCAAACTGAGGCTTCTTGGTCATACCACCCGCCAACAAGTCGTTGACTTCGAGCGAGTAGCCTATTTGGGCTTCTAAGCGGGCGGTGGGCGAGTCAGTCACATTGGTGGCTGCGGGCATCACGGTCAGTTCGTCGGGCGAAAAAACCAGCAGGGCCAGCCAGGGGGCGGTTTCGTTGTCGGGTTGTGCGTCACGTTCCCAGGGTAGGGTCGAACGCTGCAACACAATGTGGGGCAACACGTTGTTATATTCGCCCAGCCCGTTAGCGGGCGGAAACACCGAATGCACCAGCGGGGCGGGCAGGCTGAAGCGCTCACCCAACACCGAAAACGACAGCTTCCTGCTGTACGTAGCCGTGTTGTTGGCACCATCCGTTAGCGTCTGCTCAACGGTCAGCGTGTAGTCGCCCGCATCGAGCGCGGGCTGATGGTTCTGTCCAAATTGCAGGTACGCTGATTCTGTCGGGGGCTGATGGTTCAGCATAAATTCTGTTTGTATAAGGGTTATACCGAACGGGCAAATTGTCCAACGATTGGTTGCTCCACTAAGGCATCGGCAATGGTCGTGTCAATGTCTAACCCAAATGTGTCGAGCTGAAAGCCAAGGGCCGTGAGCATCTGTTCACGGGCGGTTTTCACCGGCTGGTCGAGAATATGGGCGTTGATATGGTCGCGGGCGGGCGTTGCTAAATCCGACTGCGGCACGAAGTCGTGTTCCGGCTCATAGAAGAAACCGTCCTGCACTTCGTGGGTGGTGTATTGCAGAGCTTTTCGCGCTACCTGATGCGTGTGGCCCAGCTTAGGCGGGTTGGCTGGCCGGATGATGAAGCCCGCGAGCGCGTCGTGGATAAACTGCGGGCCGTTGAGGTCGGGCTTGCCCGGCTTGCTGTTGCTAACGGCCAACGGAGCATCCCAGAGCGACACCGGCATCTTTTTCAGCACCGGCTCGAACGCGAAATTGTCGTTGATGGCCTTCTCCTTGTCCGTAAGCGTCAGGTTAATTGACGAACGTACCTGCTCAGGATGCCCGTGTTCGAGCGGGCGCATAGCCACCCGCGAAAGCGTTCGGGACTGCCCGCCGAGGGCGATGGTCTGGCCAGCCTGTAACTTATTGCCGCCGTAGCTGATGTTGGATTCCCCGACCGGCACGGAAGTCTCCACTGTCAACTCAAACTCCTTCGGGTTGATAACAATATGCTCGCCGATTTCCCGAACCTTACCACTTGTTACGGTGGCCGCAATCACTTTTTCGGCATCGGGCAGAAAGGCCCGCTGGAACTCATCCCAGCTGATGTAGGGCACAACGGTGTTCTGGCTGCCGAACGTGATGGTGAAGGTGCTCACCATCAGGTCGATATGGGCAACGCCCGAAAACTCTGGCCCGAAAACGTGTACGTCGGCACTGACGTGTAAAGTCTTACGAATCGTGAGTCCAAACTCACTGATCGATACGTCCGCCCCTATGTTATTCCCTTTCGGGTGAAAAAAGTTATTTTTGACAATGAACTCCTTACAACCAGCTTTTCAGAAATGCGGTCTGGATTTAATCGAGTGGAAACGAGCCATGCATCGCCAGCCACTCGAATACATCCGACGAAAATTACG
>JACMPG010000025.1 GCA_014377625.1 Spirosoma sp. | reverse complement strand
TTTAGCTGCTCCTGCCAGCGGGTTAGTTCGTCGTCATGGATTTCGTGGGGGGCAATGATGACGTTGAGCGGCTTGTCGAAAGCATTCAGGAATGGAATCAGCACGGCCATATCTTCGGGCCATGCGCTGCCTACTACCAGCAGAGGCATATTGGCTTTGAACGCTCGCACCGCCAGAACTTCAGGTGCAGCCGCTGCCGTTTGTGCCACCCGGTCAAAGCGCGTATCACCCGACACCGTTACGTTTGTCACGCCAATACCCCGCAGCAACTCAACTGATTCGGGATTCTGCACCAGAATGTGGCTGAAGCAGGTCAACAGCTTTCGATAGAATCCGCCGTAGGGTTTAAAAAAGAGCTGGTCGGGCCGAAAAAGGGCCGAAAACAGCACGGTTGGTACGTTGTTGGCCCGCAGTTCACGCAGGTAGTTGGCCCAGAACTCGTACTTGATAAAAAAGGCAATGGATGGCTGTACGATCTCGATGAACTGCCGCGCATTTCGGGGAGTGTCGAGCGGCAGGTAAAAAACGAAATCGGCCCCGGCGTAATCCTTGCGAACCTCGTAGCCAGACGGGGAGAAAAACGTCAGCAGAATCAGGTAGTCGGGGTATTGCGCTCGAAACGCGTCGATAACGGGTCTCCCCTGTTCAAACTCGCCAAGCGAAGCCGCGTGAAACCAGGCCAGGGACGGGGCGGCTGGTCCGGTGCGGCTGGGCAGAGCGTGGGCCAGGCGACTCAACACCTGATGCTGCCCGGCAGACCATAGGCGGGCTTTGGCATTGACCGGTGTCACTGCCCGCGCCAGCAGTTGATAGGCCCGCAAGCCGATGTTATAGAAGAAAGAAAACAAGCCGCTTTGATGATTAGACTATCCCCAAAGGTACGGCAACCAAACAGGATTGCACCGCCTGTCTCCTTACAAACAACGTGACGACACCCTCTTTACCAGCCTCTCAGCACACTATTCTCTACTCAATTAGAAGAGTAAGGAACGAACTTTTAAGAAATGAGATTACCTTTAGGCTAATAGAATCTGCATATAAATAATGAACTGGAATAAACTTACGAGCGGTACTCAACTCGCCGAAATAAAAGAAGAGTCGGCCCAACAGCCCATTTTGATTTTCAAACACAGCACTACCTGCTCCATCAGTGCCATGGCCCTGAGCCGTATGGAACGCAACTGGAGCGATATACTGGGCGTGAAACCCTACTATCTCGATTTGCTGGCCAACCGGCCTATTTCGCGCCAAATAGAAGACGAATTCGGGGTCGAACACGAGTCGCCCCAGGTGTTGCTCATTCGCAACGGCGAGTGCATTTACGATGCCTCACATATGGCCATCTCCTTCGCTGGTTTACAGCAGGCGGTATAAAGGGAGTTATAAAGTTGTATAGTTGGCTGACGCCAGAGTTTTCTCGCGTCAGCCAACTATACAACTTTATAACCAGACAACTTTATAACTTCACTCTTTTAGGGTGATTTTGGCGCGGTGGCAGACGCCCCCGATGGGCGGGTTAAATTTGGACACGCTCACCTCTACCGTATCGACATCCGGGTATTGTTCCCGCACTTCTACAATGATGCTGTGGGCAATGTGTTCGAGCAGCCGGGCCGGGCGCAGCATGACCCCCGCCGTAATTTTGTACAGGGCTTCGTAGTTGACCGTCGCGCTGAGCCGGTCGCGCCGGGCGGCTTCCGAAAAATCGGCAGTGACGATGATGTCTACCGAATACTTATTACCAATTTTCTGCTCCTCGTCGTAGAAGCCGTGGTAAGAGAAGAACTCAAGGCCTTCCAGTGCTATTGTTCCCACCCGCGTTTGTGCATTAAATCTGATCGAAGAATGAACCGCCTTTTTTGGCTTCGCCCACCTCTTCAGTTTGGGTTATCACTTCCTCTTTAACTGCGTTTGCAGTTTCTACTGGCTGAGCGGCCACTTCACGAACAGATTCAGCAGCCACATCAGTTGCATGGGCCACCCCATTTTCTACGGCATTGACGGCGTTTGCTGCCATGTCGTGCGTATCGTCGATGGCGTCATTTAGCTTCTCTACCAACGGCTCATCAGCCGGAATAGCTTCTGGAATAGCCGTTTCACGTTCGATAACGGGCGGCAGCTCAATTGGGCTGTCAGCTACGATGTTGGCGGGTTGTGGGTTCGTTTCAGCTGCGGGTTGTTCGTCCGCAACGGCTGCGGATTGTGGGTTCGTTTCGGCGTCTTTTCCAGCTTTCCGGCTTTCCTCGATCTGCGTACTTACCTCCTCAATTTTCCCTTTCAGGTCCTGCTTCGCGAATTTCTTTTCAAACCGGTCCACGCTATCAACCGCGTTGGCAGCCAGCGTACGAATCTGAATACCGAGGTTTTCTTTGTACTTCTCCAGCGCGTTGAAATCGTGTTCCATCGCCTTGATGTCGTTCAGGATATTGTCTTTGAGGTATCGGGCCTGATTTTCGGCATCCTGCACCATCATGGCCGACCGCTTGCGGGCTTCCGACAGCATTTCGTCGGCTTTCTGTCGGGCACTGGCCACATACTGTTCGGCAGTTTTATTGGCCTGATCGGTAATCTGAATGCTGGTATCCTCGGCGGTTTTAAGCGTTCGGAACAACGTCATTTCTACTTCCTTGAGTTTGCCAAGTTCTTTCTCGGCAATTTCAAGCTGCATTTTCAGCATTTTATGATCGCTCGAAGCACGTTCCCATTCCTGAGAGAGTGAGCTTAAAAACGCGTCTACGTCTTCGGGTTTGTAGCCACGCATGACCTTGTCGAAGGTATGCTGCCGTATTTCGATGGCTGTAATTTTCATCGGTGCGCTCTGGTTAGGGGTATTATAACTTTTCTCGGCAAAAGGTGAAGTAACGGTCATTATCCTGATTTAGCAACGTTTGGGACCGTAAATCTGCGTTAACGGTCAGTTTATGCTTCTTTCCGCACCGTCCAGACCGAAATCGTCCGGTCGTCGCTGGCCGACAGCAGGGTCTGCCTGTAATCCGTCCAAAGCAGCTTATTGACCGACGTACCGTGACCGGCGTGGCGGGCGCGGTCAACCACTTTCAGGAGTTTATACCGACTGGCATCCCAGATTTTTATGGCCTTATCCATGCTGGCCGTAGCAAATAAAGTGCCATCGGGCGAAAACACGATGTGATTGATAGCAAATAGGTGGGCTACAATGTCCTGATGGAGGTTGTAATGGTGTTCAACATCCCAGATTTTAAGGTGCGCATCGCGGCCACCACTGAGCAAAAAACGGAAGTCGGGCGAGTACGTCAGGGTGAATACCGAGTTCTCGTGGGCCGGGATGACCTGCTTCAGTTCGTACGTCAGCAAATCGAAAATGCGGATGCTGTTATCGCTGTACCCAACGGCGAGATCACGTTCTACGGGGTTTATGGCCAGGCACCGCGCTGACTGGCTGCTGCCCTTGAGGTGTTTTTTTATCGCCACCCGGTCAGTATCAACTACCGCCACTACGCCATCGCCGAGGGCTACGAACGCATCGGCTGCGTGAAACGTAATATCGAAAATGGCCGAAGTGGTCAGTTTAAGCGAACCCACTTCGGTTTTCCGGGCGGTGTCGATGAGGTGCAAACCTTCGTAGTTTTGTCCTACCCACAGCAGCTCAGTACCCGGATGCCGCGCCAGGGCGTAAACCGAAGCCGGTACGGTGGCTACCAGTTCGCCGAGGTCGGGCCGGTCGAGGTGCCAGCGAACCACCTGCCCGTCGCCCCCGGCAGAAAAGAACTGGCTAACCACGGTGTCCTGTTCAAGCGCATACACGCCGTCGCGGTGACCGCCGAACGTATCGAGTTTCTGTATCTGCATGGTGGGCCAAATTTCGTGAATGGATATGCCATCGTCAACCTTTATTCTCGTTTCGCCCGACTGCACGGCGGTGCTGTGCCCCATTACGGAGACCGAGCAGGTGTTGCGGCCACAGCTTTCGCTCCTGGTTTCGGAAGAGGCCGAACTTACGGCCATTACCCATCCCGACCAGCGCGTAGAGTGGCTGGCGTGCCGGGTGGCGGTGCGGCAACTGGTGGAGCGGCAGGGCTGGCACTACGCGGGTTTGCAGAAAGACGAATACGGAAAACCCCACCTGGCGGGCTACAACGCCTATATCTCGCTGTCGCACACGGGGGGCTGGGCCTCGGCGGTACT
>JACMPG010000235.1 GCA_014377625.1 Spirosoma sp. | reverse complement strand
TTTAGTTTTGAGGCTGTTCAACTCCCGCAAAGCCAATTTCGTCGCATTCAGCGTCAGCAAAGTTTTCAAGGCAAAATGGTTCTTTGACGTCGATTGACGTAACGCTTCCAACTTAACGAAAGCCAGCATGGACAGGAAAAGATGATTGCTTTGGGAGCGTACCGTGTGAGCCGGTGAACGAGAATAGCCCGTGTTGGACCGCCGGGCGGCCCCGTTGATGGATTTATGAAACTCTTCGACTTTCCAACGACGGGCGTACTGCGTCTGAATGCTGACCGTATCGGCCGCCGAGTCATTCGTCACCAGATAGAGCACCCCCCGCTCAGTATCTCCGTCTTTGAAGACCTGCTTGGTCAACAAGAGGGGAAAATCCACTCCCGAAACCCAAACGGCAAGGCATTGATGCTCCTCGATAACCAACGACCCGATCGACCGATACAGCCCCTGTTGCTGGTCTGTTTGGGAGAGAGCCACCTTGCGGTTGCTCTTCAATGGCATAATAAAGTGCTGATCTAAGTCAGCGATATAGTTGAAATTCTCGGCGGAAGAGAACCATGAGTCTGCCAGTATATACTTGAATGTGAGATTGTTAGCTAAACATTGGTGAATTAGTCTACGAAAGCGTTCCTGTTTACTGACACCGCTGACCCATTTAGTTTTGCCAGTTTTCTTGTCGATGCTGGCCTGGTCTTTTTCGATGAGTTCATAGGCCACAGGCAGGGAGTGAGTCTCGCCGGTGTAGAGTGCCGTAAGCTGATTGATACCCTTGATTGCTTTTTGTTGGCAATGATCGTAGTGAAAGCGGATGAGTGGGTTTTGGTCCATGTATGCCTTGGCTTCGACCGTATCATCGAGGGTAAGTACGGCGTTGGGATTGGCAATCTGCTCGACAAATGGTCGGACGACCTGCCAGAGTTGAGCCGACCCATAATCAAGTTGGTGGAGACTACGGGTTATGGCATCGTGGGAGAGTTTTCCCTCGACCAAAGCGGATAGTCCGGTCGCCGTCGTTTGGCCCTGATTGACTAAAAGGTAGTCGGAGTAGAGGTCAAAAACAGGCGAGACGAAGTTCATGAGCGTTTTTTTGTTAAATTTAATCAGTAGGCTGGCAATCCAGACACGGCCTGCGTAACATCAGTAAGTGAATTTGGAATGATAGAATCGGCCCGGTTAAGCGGAGTGAATAGTTGCTAAAGCAGGCGGAGTAACGCCGGAGGTTATTCTATCATTCACTCCGGATAGGCGGACCGATTCACAATTCATAATTAGATTTAGAAGCGTTCGGGCCGGATGAGTACGTACAGCATGTAGGCAAACACCAGCAGGGAAACAATAAACAGGAGTGTGAGCATGGGTTAGTGAATTAGATGCGTTCAAACCATTCGATGGTTTTGTAGAACACGGCGAAGCAAAGCAGGGCCGATACGAGGAGTAACAGGGCTTCAAACATGAGGTGTGTTGATTAATTGATTGGTTGACAAAACGGGTATGCCAAGAAATAATCCAATCTGTAGCCAACAGTCTCGATACCACATTAATGCTCTGTTAATCAGATCACTAATTTTTTATCAGGAGTATCCAACGGTAACGAATACCAGCTGACTTTTCCAAAATGGAAAGCGGCTCTTCCATTTTGGAAAAAGAGTATTCCAGAACAGCCTTAATTGCCCGAAATTCCCGGTTGGCACGACTTTCGTGTGCTCCCCGGCAACACAAACTGATGAATGGAACATACGCATACGTCCTTTGATAAGGCCTCGGCGGCTGGCCTGCTTGTTGCCGTCGGCATTGTTTTCGGAGATATTGGCACCTCGCCCCTGTACACCTATCAGGCCATCATTGAAAACCGCATCATCACCGAAACGCTGGCTCTGGGCGGTGTTTCGGCTATTTTCTGGACACTCACCTTCCAGACCACTCTCAAATACGTCCTGATTACACTGCGGGCCGACAACAAGGGGGAAGGGGGGATTTTTTCGCTCTACACCCTGATTCGGCGGTATGGGCGGTGGCTGCTCTTTCCGGCCATTGCGGGTGGCAGTTTCCTGATTGCCGACAGCATTATTACCCCCCCTATTTCGGTATCATCGGCCATTGAAGGGTTGCTTCCGCTGTACCCCAATCTGCCTACGGTACCCATTGTGCTGGTTATCCTGTTCTTCCTGTTTGCCATACAGCAGGCCGGCACCACCGTGCTCGGCAGGGGATTTGGCCCCATCATGGTTGCGTGGTTCTCCATGATTGGGGTGCTGGGGGCGGCTCAGGTAGTGCAGCACCCGCAGATTGTCCGCGCCCTGAATCCGTATTACGCCTACGACATGCTCGTGAACTACCCCGGTGGTTTCTGGCTGTTGGGGGGCGTCTTTCTGTGTTCGACCGGGGCGGAGGCTTTGTATTCCGATATGGGGCACGTAGGTCGCCGGAATGTACAGGTGTCGTGGATTTTTGTGAAAATATGTCTGGTGCTGTGCTACCTGGGCCAGGCAACGTGGCTGCTTGGTCAGGTGGGCCGGTCGCTGTCGGGTACCAGTCCGTTCTTTGGGCTGGTGCCGGAATGGTTTCTGCTGCCCAGCATCGGCATCGCTACGCTGGCTACGATTACCGCCAGTCAGGCCCTGATCAGCGGCACGTTTACCTTGGTTTCCGAAGCGTTCCGACTGACGCTGCTCCCCAAAATGCGTATCGTTTTTCCGTCCGATGCGCGGGGGCAGGTCTATATCCCGGCGTTCAATTGGCTGCTCATGGCCGGGTGTTTTGGCGTTGTACTCTATTTTCGCGAGGCCAAAAACATGGAAGCGGCCTTCGGACTGGCAGTTAACTTGACCATGCTGACCACCACGATTTTGCTGGGCACGTATCTCTACGTTCGCCACGTTAACAAACTGCTCGTGGGCGCGCTGGTGCTTCTTTTTCTGACCATCGAAGGCAGCTTTCTGGTGGCCAACCTGCTCAAATTCACCCATGGGGGCTGGGTATCGCTTTTACTGGGGTCTGTCATCATCACCGTAATGCTGGTCTGGCACTACGGGAGTAAAATTAAACGTCGGCTGACCAATTACGTCAGCTTAGTTGACCACCTTCCCATTCTCAAACAGCTCAGCAACGACAGACAACTGCCTAAATACGCCACTAACTTAGTGTACCTGACGGCGTCGGCCAACCCCCGTCAAGTCGAAGCACACATTATCGACTCTATTCTGGAGGGGCAGCCCAAACGCGCCGACCTGTACTGGTTTATCCACATCGAACTGGTGGATGACCCCTACACCACCGAATACATGATTGACATTCTGGAGCCCGAAGAGGTGGTACGCATTACGTTCCGGCTGGGTTTCCGGGTACAGCCCCGCATCAATCTGCTGTTTCGCAAAGTGGTTGAAGAGATGGTACGCTGCCGCGAAGTCAGCATCAGCCCCCAATACCGCCCCATAAAGGCCGAAGCCAACAACATTGGCGACTTCCGGTTTGTGGTCATCAACCGGTTTCTGTCGTACGAGAATGAGCTAAACACTACAGAGACGTTCGTGATGAACGGGTACTTTGCCCTGAAAAACCTCAGTCTGGCCGATGAACGGGCGTACGGCCTCGATACGCAGAACGTAGAGACGGAACAGGTACCGCTTGTGGTCCACGTGGCTGATTATGCTCGGCTGAAGCGCGTTGGAACCACAAACCATCAGCCTTACAAACCGTATTCCTGAATTTTCCGGTATAGAGTAGTCAGGCCGATGCCGAGCAGCCGGGCCGCTTCGGTCTTGCTGCCGTTGGTATGGCGCAGTACCCGCCGAATGTGCTGCCGCTCCAGCGTGGCGAGGTCGATGATGGCGCTCGTATCGGTGGGCAATGGGCCGTCCTGCATCTCGTAGGGCAGCAGTGCGGGCGTAAGTTCAGTGAGGTTATGGGCGGTAGTTTCGGCCAGGATCACGGCCCGCTCAATGACATTCTTCAACTCGCGAATATTGCCTTTCCAGGGGTGCTGACGTAGTTTCTCCACAAACGCCGGGCTGAGATGTACCCCCCGCCGACCAATTTTAGCCGCATCCTGCCGCGCAAACTGTTCGGCCAGTTCCGTAATATCCCCGGGGCGGTCGCGCAGGGGTGGGAGCAGAATCTGGAACACCGACAGGCGGTAGTATAAATCGAGCCGGAAGTGGTTCGCCTGCGCTTCCTGCGCGAGGTCGCGGTTGGTGGCGGCAATGACCCGCACGTCTGTTTTGGTGGGTTTGGTATCGCCCACGCGCAGAAACTCGTGCGTTTCCAGCACCCGCAGCAACTTGGCCTGCAGATCGAGCGGCATCTCACCGATTTCGTCCAAGAAAATCGTGCCTTTATCGGCTTCGGCAAAGAGGCCCTTCTGGTCGCGGGTGGCCCCGGTAAAGGCCCCGGCACGGTGACCAAAGAGTTCGCTCTCCAGAATTTCGCGACCCAACGCTCCGCAGTTGATAGCCACAAACGGCCCGTTCCGGCGCGGACTGCCCTGATGAATAGCCTGCGCAAAAACTTCCTTACCGGTGCCGGTTTCGCCCGTCAGCAACACAGTAGTATCGGTGACGGCCACCCGCCGGGCCAGATCAATGGCCTGCATAATGGGGTTAGAGCGGCCAATAATACTGTCGAAACCATGCCGATGACTCATCTGTGCTTCGAGTCGCTGAATACGAAACTGCAACTGCGCTTTCTCCACAGCCCGGCTCACCAGCGGAATGATGCGGTCGTTATCGTCGCCTTTAGTGATATAGTCGAAGGCA
>JACMPG010000024.1 GCA_014377625.1 Spirosoma sp. | reverse complement strand
TGCAGGTTCTCGACGGTTTGATAGACCACGGCTACTTCAGCTCTGAGGTTGGGTGGCGTTATGATACGGGCTACCTGTCGCGAAATCTCTTCGTGTGTAAACGGCTCGAAAACGGCTTTCACGTAGTTCTCCTGATTAGCATTCCCTGACTCAATGGCCGCTACGCACTGGGCATATATCTCTTCAAGAATATACTCCTGATCGCGTTCGCGCAGCAGATCCAGAGCGGCACGAAAACCAATAAACTCCTTCAGTTTAGACATGTCTATACCGTAGCAATCGGGAAACCGGATTTGCGGAGCGGACGACACGATTACAATCTTCTTGGGACCGAGCTTATCCAGCATTTTCAGGATGCTCTTTTCCAGCGTTGTACCGCGCACAATAGAGTCGTCAACAACTACGATGGTATCTTTCCCCTTCCGAATCACTTCAAACGTAGTATCATACACGTGTGATACCATCTCATTGCGCTGGCTATCATCGGCAATGAAGGTGCGCATCTTCACGTCTTTGGCCACCAGCTTTTCAATACGAGGCCGGAAGGACAGCACCCGATCCAGTTCCTGCTCGAACAGGATACCTTCCATGATGGCTTTCTTCCGCTGCTTGTACAGGTGCTCTTCCAGTCCCTCAACCATCCCAAAAAAGGCCGTTTCGGCGGTGTTCGGTATATAGGAGAAAACGGTATTTTCCAGATCGTAATCAATTTCCTTCAAAATCTGCGGAATGAGCAGTTTCCCCAGTGTTTTGCGCTCGTTGTAGATGTCAGGATCGGTGGGGCGGGAGAAATAAATCCGCTCGAAACTACACGACCGCTTTTCCTCCGGCTTAATAAACTCATACTCACCATACTCACCGTGTTTGTCAACAATGAGCGCGTGGCCGGGTTTTACTTCCTGAATTTCACTGTACTCAACGTCGAAGGCAGTTTTTATGGCCGGTTTCTCCGACGCTACCACAACCACCTCATCATCAGCGTACCAGTAGGCGGGGCGAATACCGGCGGGATCGCGGGCAACAAAAGCCGCGCCAGAACCCGTCATGCCAACCATAGCGTAGCCCCCATCAAAATCGCGGCAGGAGCGGTGCAATACCCGCTGCAAGTCGAGATTGTCCTCAATAATGTCTGATAGATCGGGGTTTTCGTAAATACCTTTGAACCGGTCAAATACGCGCTGATTTTCTTCGTCTAAGAAGTGGCCGATTTTCTCCATCACCGTCACGGTATCGACCTTGTCTTTGGGGTGCTGCCCCAGCGAAACGAGTTTATCAAACAGGCTGTCAACATTGGTCATGTTGAAGTTACCGGCCATAACTAAGTTTCGGCTGCGCCAGTTGCTTTGCCGCAACATGGGGTGGCAGTTTTCAATTTCGTTACTGCCATGCGTACCGTAGCGGAGGTGACCCATCCAGACTTCGCCGGTAAACGCTACGTTCTGCTGAAGCCAATCAGCATTTTTGGCTTTGTCTTTATTCCCTTTGAGTGCCTTCTGAAACTTCTTGTTGACCTTCTCGAAAATATCCGTTACGGGTCGCTGGTCAACGGAGCGATAACGACTGATGTAGCGGTGGCCGGCAGGTACGTCGAGTTTGATATTGGCAATACCGGCACCATCCTGCCCCCGGTTCACCTGTTTCTCCATGAGCAAATACAGCTTATTAGCTCCGTAGAGAGCCGTTCCATACTTGTCGATGTAGTATTGATACGGTTTGCGGAGCCGGATGAGGGCAATGCCGCACTCATGTTTGATAGTGTCACTCATGAGGATAGTCGCCGAAGCGCAGGAGATTTTTAGTTGATAATGAACTAACGGACCTAATTTCCAAAGGGTTCGCTAACCGGTTTTAGTCTATCTGATTTAGAACACCCAGTTGCTATACGGCAGGTTCCAGCGCAAGGCCAGCGTAGCTACCTGATCAGTGTATTTATTTTGACGATTCTGACTGTCCTGATAGCGATATAATACGCGCCCTTCCAGAAAAACATTATGACGGAACATATACGACGCCCGCAAATCGGCATAGGTCGTGACGATTTTGCGACCCTGACCAATGAAATTACCATCGTCACGCACGCGGCTATTGTAATCGAGCAGAATATTACCGCCATAGTTTCGGCCAGGCAAATCGGCACCGGACGTCATGACACTAAAAATACCGTTGAACGAAAGTCGCTTGCGCTGATACCGAACAATACCCAGACCCTCAAAAAAGTTGGCACCGAGTGGGTGCGCCAATGGCTGGCTATAATGGGCATAGTTGGTTTGCCCTGCGCTAACCGTTGGCGAACTCTCGTGTGAGTACGTATAAGGACGGGCCAGATTGCCTTCAAGCTGCAAATCGAGGTTGGGTATACCAAAAGCATCAATGTATTTGCCACCCAGCTGTACAGCAAATTTATTGGTCCAGCTTCCATTGGCGGCCCGCAATTCGCGCAGCACAAACTCATCGAGCATGACCTGCGTATAAACCATGAAGTGCGAGAGGAAATTGGCTTTAGCATCTATACCGATCAGCGCATTGTCGGCACTACCCTGACTTGACTCTACGTAACGATACAGAATGAGCGGGTTAAGATAACTCAGGTCAAGTCGGTCCCGACTAAAGACCTCGGCCTCAAAGACGCCAACATTCACATGATCGCCAATGTTAACGCTTATGTGGTGCATGGCCGCAAACTTCGGAGGTATCTGGCGCACGCCCGTAGCCAGAGGTGCCTGCGTATTCTGAAGTTGCGTGAATAGATTAGTGTACTGGATTCGCCGACCCAGTCGGGTTGTAAATCGGGCAAATAGATACGGCGGAGCATTATCAGACAAGAGCAGGGAACGGAATCCGTTCCCTATGAATACACGATCCTGGCCGAACTGAACATTAATTATTTTCAGTGCATCGAATGTGATATAGCCCCGGGCGGACAAAAAATCGACGCCGTTGGTACCGAATTTTTTAACGAACGACTGCCCCGGTGCCGATGCTTCCTCAACATCATAGCGGCTGTACGTCTGACCATATTGCTGGATGTATTCGGGGTAGATGGTCTGATTGTCGGCGAAAAAAGTGTAGAAGCCCAGCCGTTTGGCAATGGTGCCGCGTATTTCCAGCCCACGTGTGTTGACAAATAAAGTTTGTCTGTTGTCGGGGGGAGCGTTGCCTCCCTGATCGCGATACGTGACGTTCTCTGCTCCCAGACCAAAATTAAAAACCGGATTTACGTGCAGGTCGAAATCGGGAGTTTTCAGGCTGTAGAAATCGGCTTTTTTACGATAAAAATTGGTTAGGAAAGGCTTCCGGCTATCGCCCGGCCCGGCAGTAGGCATCAGATGCCGCGAAAACGGATCGACGGCCAGCGAGTCGAAGCGCGAGTTGACCAGTTCCCAGCTATCGTTACGCAGGTAGTCGAGATTGAAATAATCGGTATCTGACAGATCGCGCGTAGGGCGGGCAATAACGCTGTCCGTGAGTTGAATAACTCCCTGTCGGTTATACGGCTTCACGGAACTGTGAAAGCCCTCTGCCCAGCGGTTCTGCCGAATCTCAAATCGGTCAATCAAATGGTAGTAATCCGTATTGAGTGGCACAAACGGACTTTGCGCTACGGCGGTGCAGGACAGCACAAGAAAAAACGAAAGGTAACGGATACTTCGCATGAGGATTATTAACTCCTGAAATCACTGTCGCTTATTGTTCTCGCAGATTAGGAGCTAAACGAGTGGGTTAAATTAACAGTTGGCTTGCATATACGCCAATCGTGCGGCTAATTTACGGCGAAAGTAACCCCCGCTTCCATGTTTGTTTTTGCCCATCAGCCATCAATTGCCAATCAGTACCTCGCCGAACTGCGCGACGTAGCCATTCAGCAGGACCGGATGCGATTCCGGCGGAATCTCGAACGGCTCGGTGAGCTAATGGCCTACGAAATCTCGAAAACGCTCTCCTATCAAAACGCTGCGGTACAGACGCCGTTAGGAGTTGCCACCGCGCAAGTGCTTCGCAAACAGCCAGTTTTGGCGACGATCATGCGGGCCGGACTACCCCTGCATCAGGGTTTTTTGAATTATTTTGACAGGGCCGAAAACGCTTTCGCAGGTGCCTATCGCGGATACGCCCCTGGCCAGGAAGAAACCTTCGAGATTGAAATGGATTACATCAGCAGCCCCGATTTGAGCGAAAAAGTTCTCATCCTGTCCGATCCCATGCTGGCCACAGGCCGTTCGCTCGAAAAAGTGTATCATGCTCTTTTGCGCTACGGCATACCCGCCCAAACGCACATTGCCGCTGCCATTGCCAGCCCAGAGGGCGTTCGGCACGTACAGCGGCAATTGCCACAATGTCATCTCTGGATCGGGGCCATCGACGACCACCTCAATGAGCTTTCCTACATCGTTCCGGGCCTCGGCGACGCGGGTGATCTGGCATTTGGAGAGAAGATTTAACGTAAATCTACCACCTCTACCCCTGGATAACGGGATTTGTCGAAGACGAAGTAGCTGTCCGGTGCGTTAACGTTGGGCGTAAATTTTGTGATGGTGTAGGTCGTACGCTTCCCATCTTTATTGACAATCTCCCAGTTCCGCACCGACTTATCCACTTTATCGACCGAAATCTGCACGGTTTTGATATTGCTCTTGTCGCGGTTGGGCGTCAGTTCAATTACTTCAAGCGTGCGTCCCCCCTGTTTGATCTGCTTCAGGTACCGGTAGTCAAATCCGCGTTTGTAGATCGTGTAAATCTGAGTTGGGTTGAGTTCGCTACCCGAGCCGGCTTCGTAATCCTGCACGTTCAGTTCGTTTGACTCCTTAATGTAGGTAGACATTGTTTTACCATCGGTAAATACTTCCTGCCCGCCCAGCAACAGCCGGAACTTGTCATTTTTTACGGTTAAATCGCCTTTGGTCCCGCCCCCGGCTCCTGAATACGTAAAGCTGGCCTGATATGATTTCATAGCCTGATATTTCTTGCTCATCCCGTCCAGAATGGTTTGTGCACGCTTGTCTTTCTGCGCCAGGGCAGGCAGAGTAAGTAACGTAACGAGTATTAGTGTGCCAAGTATCTTATTCATAGTCAATCGGTAACGTTCTTAGAGTTGGGTATTGAATGACAGCTATGCAACCGCCTTTTATACTAAATAGACCATCTGTCGACGCGAAAGTTTAACCTCACTCACCTTTCAGGCGTTTCAGTATTTCCTCCAGAGTCTGAAGGTCACTCACGAGAACATCGCGGGCTTTACTACCCTCAAAGGGACCAACAATCCGGGCTGCTTCCAACTGATCGATCAGGCGACCGGCGCGGTTGTAGCCAAGTTTGAGTTTGCGCTGAATGAGCGAGGTGCTACCCTGCTGATGGATGACGATAAGCCGGGCTGCTTCGTCAAACATGGGGTCGCGGTTGTCGAGGTCCACGTCTTTGTCGTCGCTTTGGCCACCATCATCGCCCAGGAACTCGGGTAGGTTATACGCATCATCGTAACCGCGCTGATTGCCCACGAATTCGCATATTTCCTCAATTTCGTTGGTATCGACAAACGGGCATTGCAGCCGGATAATGTCGGAGTTGGACGATAGCAGCATATCGCCCATACCCACCAGTTGCTCGGCCCCACCCGTGTCCAGAATTGTACGCGAGTCAATTTTGGAGGTGACTTTGAACGACAGTCTCGCCGGAAAGTTAGCTTTGATCAGGCCCGTAATGACATTGACCGATGGCCGCTGCGTAGCTACTACGAGGTGAATGCCAATGGCCCGCGCCAGCTGCGCCAGTCGCGCAATGGGCTGCTCAACTTCTTTACCAGCAGTCATCATCAGGTCAGCCAACTCATCAATAATCAAGACGATATACGGCAGATACCGGTGGCCTTTTTCGGGATTCAACCGACGTTTTACGAATTTGACATTGTATTCTTTCAGGTTCCGGCAGCCGCCATCTTTCAGCAGATTGTACCGGTTATCCATCTCGATACACAGCGAATTCAGTGTATTCACTACCTTTTTGGTATCGGTGATGATCGGCTCTTCGGCGTCGGGTAATTTAGCCAGAAAATGGCGTTCAAGTTTATTGAACAGCGTTAGCTCCACCTTTTTAGGGTCAACCAACACCAGCTTCAACTGCGATGGATGTTTCTTATAGATCAGCGAGGTCAATAAGACGTTCAGACCTACGGACTTACCCTGACCGGTGGCTCCGGCCATGAGCAGGTGGGGCATTTTGGCAAGGTCGGCTACATAGATTTCGTTCGAGATGGTTTTTCCCAGCACTATTGGCAAATCGAACTTACTGGAGCTGAATACTTCACTCGTAATCATAGACCGCATCGACACCATTTCGCGGTTCTTATTCGGCACCTCGATACCAATGGTTCCCATGCCCGGCATGGGTGCGATGATCCGAATACCAAGCGCTGACAGGTTGAGCGCGATGTCGTCTTCGAGACTTTTGATTTTAGAGATACGAACACCTTTAGCCGGCACAATCTCATAGAGCGTAACCGTTGGCCCAATAGAGGCCTGAATTGAGTCAATTTCAATACCGAAGTTACGCAGGGTAGTTTCGATCCGCTCTTTGTTGGCCGTCAGTTCGTCGTCCGATACCGATGCTTTACGGGTGTTGGCGTATTCGGCCAGCAGGTTATCAGTTGGATATTGGTACTGCGGTAAGTCGAGCGTTGGGTCATACAGGCCGTGGATAGCCACCAGATCGTCTTCCTCGAAGGCATCCGGCTCAAATACCGGCGCGGGTACAGCACTAAGTTCTTCCTGCTCGGCAGGGTCACTATCCGATACGGCATCGCGGTTTTTGACCGAAAAAGCCACCCCCGATGACTGCGCTACCACTTCCGGCAACGGCGTCTCGATACGCTCATAGACAGGCGCATCTGCCGCAGATATCGGTTCGCTCCTATCCTCCTCTACTACATCCGGCTCAAGCGTTTCGTCGCTTTCGGCAAACGTCTGGAGCGGGCTTTCGTCGGTATACTGAGGAGTTTTACGGGGTTCTCTCGGGGTAAAGTCAGGCAGTTTGATGTTGCGGACGTCGAAGAAATAGACGACAAAGAAAAACAGGGCGAACCCAATAAACGCCAGATTCCCCCAGCCAAACAGGCTGTAAAGGGCTACGTTGAGTTCGTAGCCGATACCCCCACACCATACGCTACGGGTTTCGGTCGAGTCGGTAACCAGCACAATGTAGCCCAGCAGTAAACTTGTCCAGATGGCGGCAAATAACAGTCCAATGGTAGCCCGACGGAGTGGCAAAAGTTCAGTATGGAATACCAGTTTGTAGCCCGCCAGAAACACAATAACCGGCAACGCTAATGCCCCCATACCAAACCAGCGGAACACGAATGCATGACCAACCGACGCCCCCACTAGCCCCAGCCAGTTGCGGGTTTCGTTACCCGACTCGGCCAGTGGCCGCAACAAGGCCGATGCGACTGTACTCTGATCAGCAACCCCGTTGAATAGATACGAAATAAAAGCAATTAGCAAACCAACGGCTACGACCATCATTAAAACACCCAGCGTTAGGGTAGAGCGGTAGTCGGTAAACCAGCCGTCGAGCGCAGCTCCCCAGTTTATAGACACTTTGGGGCGGGGCCTACGGGCCGATTCGCCCTTGTTTCGGGTGGTGGTTCGGGGTTCAATGGGTTCACGAAGCGTGTTCCGACGGGGTGATGTTGTAGGTTGGGCCATTTGAGACAGGGTTAGGCCGGGCGGCAGGAGTAAATTTCCCGCTTTTTAACGAATAACTACTAAAAATAGCGTGAAAAGTAGCTCAACGGGACTTTACAGTAATCCCTGGCAGATGCGTTTGGTCAGAGCTGGCCCTTCGTAGATAAAACTGGTATAAACCTGTACCAGACTGGCTCCGGCGTCTAATTTCTCCTGCGCGTCTTCTGCCGTAAAAATGCCGCCAACGCCAATAATTGGAAACGCTCCGCCCGACTGCTGGTGCAGGTATCGGATCACCTCCGTAGCCCGGTTTCGCAGGGGTCTGCCGCTAACGCCCCCCGCTCCCATCTCATCAACAGCAGCAGCCGACGTAGCGAGGTTGGCCCGGCTGATGGTCGTATTCGTGGCAATTACGCCCGCAATGCCCGTCTGAGCAACAATGGCGATAATGTCGTCTAACTGCCCATTGGTCAGGTCGGGTGCAATTTTCAGCAGAATGGGTTTAGGCAAAGTGTGTTGCCGGTTTTCAGCCTGCAAAGCCGATAAAAGCCGGGTCAGCGGTTCGCGTTCCTGCAAATCGCGCAGACCGGGCGTATTGGGCGAACTAACGTTGACCACGAAATAATCGACCGCATCGAACAACTCCCGAAAGCTGAGCAGATAATCATCCAGCGCGTTTTCGTTGGGCGTGTCTTTATTCTTACCAATGTTGCCACCCACAATGACGCGCCGACCATTCCGATTTTTGGCAAATTCCCGCAACCGGCCCGCGGCAGGACCGGCTCCTTTGTTGTTGAAGCCCATGCGGTTAATTAGCCCACCGTCGGCTTTGAGCCGGAACAGGCGCGGACTCGGATTACCTGGCTGCGGGCGGGGCGTTACGGTGCCGATCTCTACGAAGCCAAAGCCCAGATCAGCCAGTTCACTGACGAGTTCGGCGTTTTTGTCGAAGCCAGCCGCCATACCCACCGGATTCGGAAACGTCAGCCCGAACACCGTCCGCTCCAGTCGTTTATCCTCTAACAGATACAGTTTACGGCAAAGGGCAGGTATGCCGGGCAAAGCCAGAGCAAACTTGAGCAGAGCCGTTACAGAATGGTGAATCGTTTCGGCATCGAACCGAAACAGCAGCGGCAGGATAATGCGTTTATACATGATTTATAGAACCGACGCTCCAGCTTGGGCGTAATGCAAAGATAGTTCGCCGACCCAAACTGTGCGACGAACCGGTGTGACTGTACATTACCCAAACAACCCTGACGAGAGGTAGCGGTCGCCCCGGTCGCAGATGATGCAGACGATCAGGGCGTTTTTTACGCCGTCGGCTTCGAGTTCATCGGCGAGTTTCAACGCTGACCATACGCTGCCCCCACTGCTCATACCAGCAAAAACGCCTTCAACACTGGCCAGTTTTCGGGTCATGTCAGTAGCATCCTCTGCCGATACCTCAATTACCCGGTCAACGCGGGTCGGGTCAAAAATTTTGGGTAAATAGGCTTCCGGCCATTTACGGATGCCGGGGATGGACGAGCCGTCGGTAGGTTGGCACCCCACAATCTGCACGGCGGAGTTCTGCTCTTTGAGGTAACGAGACGTACCCATGATGGTACCGGTAGTACCCATCGACGATACAAAGTGCGTCACCTGCCCGTTGGTATCGCGCCATATTTCGGGGCCGGTGGTACGGTAATGGGCCAGATAATTATCGGGGTTAGCAAACTGGTTGAGCATGAAATAGCCGCCCTGCTGCACCTGCGCGTCGGCATAGTCGCGGGCAGCTTCGATGGTTTCGGTCAGGGTGACTTTAGCCCCAAAAGCCTCCATGGTCAGCACCCGTTCGCGGGTAGAGTTTTCGGGCATGGCCAGTTCTATCTCGATATCATACAGCCGGGCAATCATGGCCAGGGCAATACCGGTATTACCGCTGGTGGCTTCGATGAGTTTGATGCCGGGTTTGAGTTCGCCCCGCTCCAGTGCACCCTGAATCATGCTGACAGCTGCCCGGTCTTTTACGCTGCCACCAGGATTATTACCTTCCAGTTTACCCAGCACCCGGACGCTGGCTGTTCGGTTGAGCCGGTTCAGTTCTACCAGCGGAGTATTTCCCACCAGTTCAAGCAGTGTTGCCATGTTTGCGAATCTTTTGCTTTATGAGGAAAGTCGCAAAGTCCAGCAAATAGTTTCGTAAAGCAGGCCCATCATCCAACAGCGTAAGGTGGCTGAGCTACAAATTTTTTTCCTGACTGCAAGCAGATTACTATTGAATTTTCGGTAAACTTGCTGTCAGGTAGAATCAATAACGGCCATTGGTCAGTATTGCGACTGCCTGTCTTATTCACACCATCTTAATGATAATACCATGAAAGCAGCCATGTTGGCTAAGCCGCTTAGTAAAGCTGGCGTCGAAGAAATTGCCAGTCAGTTCGATATGCCCGACCTGATGCTCCCATTCTGGGGATGCCGCAAAAAAATGCCCATGCACCGCATCGTCCGGTTAGAGGGAGAAGGCAACTACACTCTGTTTCATTTTGCCGACGGAAGCCGCCTGATGGTGTCGCTGACGCTGAAGAAAATGGAAGCCCGGCTTTCGCCAAAGGTGTTTGTGCGTCCGCACAAGAAGAACATCATAAACATGCTCTATCTTGAAGATATTCACGATGGAAACATCGACACAGATGATAATCACCTAAGCGTCAGCTTAATGAATGGTCACCGGGTTGAGGTATCGCGTCGGAAAGCCAGTTCGTTTATCAAGCAAGTCAGAGGTTTTCAGAAGGAACTCAACGGAATGACCGGGCTGGCTTAGAAGCTGTTCCGTTCAAACGTTCAAAGTCCCCCGTTCAAGGTTGTGATCCGGTGTACCGGCTGGCGCAACTTTGAACGGGGGACCTCGAACGTTTGAGATAATAACCTATTTCTTCAGCTTCTCCATCTCCTCGTCGCGCAGGGGCCGACGCAGGATTTTGCCGACGTTTGACTTGGGTAATTCATCGCGGAACTCAATCATTTTTGGCACTTTATAAGCCGTCAGGTTCTCACGGCAGTACGCCGTGATTTGCTCGGCAGTCAGAGCAGGGTCTTTTTTGACGACAAAAATCTTGACCATCTCGGTCGACTTCTCGTTCGGGATACCAATGCAGGCTACTTCCATCACGCCCGGACACTGTGCCACTACGTCTTCAACTTCATTCGGGTACACGTTGAAGCCCGACACCAGAATCATATCTTTTTTACGGTCCACGATTTTGAAAAATCCGTCTTCATTCATTACGCCCACGTCACCGGTTTTGAACCAGTCGCCAAGCATGGTTTTAGCCGTTTCTTCGGGGCGGTTGTAGTAGCCGCTAAATACCTGCGGGCCACGAGCTACAATCTCGCCCGGTTCGCCAAGGGCGGCATCGGTACCGTCGTCGTTAATGATCTTCATCTCAGTGCTTGGCCAGGGAACACCAATGGTGCCTACCCGTATGCCACTACCAAGAGGATTAGACGACAGCACGGGCGAGGTTTCGGTCAGACCGTAGCCCTCGCAGGGCGTATTACCGGTCAGTTTGGTCCAGCGCTCAGCCACGGCGGTTTGTAGGGCCATGCCTCCCGCCGAGGTCACTTTGAGATAACTCCAGTCCACTTCGCCAATGCGCGGATGATTCAACAGGCCGTTATACAGTGTATTAACGCCCGTGAACGCCGTGACTTTGTATTTTTTCAAATCGTCGATAAACGCGTTCAGGTCGCGGGGATTAGTAATGAGCAGGTTCATCGACCCCGCCTTGAGCGAAGCCAGGGCATTGGTTGTCAGTGCATAGACGTGGTACAGTGGCAATGCAGCCACAATGGTTCCTTCTCCGTCGGGAATGCCGCCCGGCTTCATCCACTCGTGCTGACACTCAACGTTCGATATGATATTCCGGTGCGACAAAACCGCCCCTTTCGAGACACCCGTCGTGCCGCCGGTGTACTGCACAAACGCCATATCGGTGTTCTTGATAGCTACCGGCCTGAATGTCTGCCTACTGCCATGACTCAGCGCGTCGCTGAATGAGATGGCGTCGGGCAAATTGTAGGGTGGTACCAGCTTCTTTACGTACTTCACTACGGCATTGACAAGCTGTTTCTTTGGGAAGCCCAGCATATCGCCGAGACCCGTCACCACCACATGTTTGATGTCGGTACGGGCAATAATCTTCTCTAAATTACTGGCAAAGTTGCTCAGAATCACGATGGCTTTAGCTCCCGAATCCTTGAACTGATGCTGCATTTCGCGGGGCGTGTAAAGCGGGTTGGTGTTCACCACCGCCAGCCCGGCCCGGAGCGCGCCGAACATAGCAATCGGATATTGCAGACAGTTCGGCATCTGAATGGCAATCCGGTCGCCTTTCTGTAGGCGCAGGTCGTTCTGCAAAAATGACGCGAACTGTCGGGACAATTCGTCAACTTCACTGAATGTCAGTTGCTTATCCATGCAGGCATAAGCTGGTCTATTACTGAACTTCTGAAAGCCTTCAGTCATTAAATCAGCCAGCGACGGGTAAGCGTCCGGGTTTATAGTGTACGGCACTCCCTTTGGGTAAAAGCGACGCCATGGGTATTGTGTATCGGTGGTTTGTTGGGTTTCCATGTAAGAGCAGACTTATGAGGTAAGGCCGTAAAAATAAAACGAAAGCAGGAAAGGTTTGTTCTGTTTCGAGAAATCTCTGAAATACATATCCATCGACAACAAAAAACCCGCTGAGGATGTCGGCGGGTTTGGCTTGTGCTCCCGTTATGGATTCCAGCCTTTGAGTTTCAATCTTCATACTTGATTTGGTCAGTAATCGGCAATAACAGGTGAATAGCAGGTGGTCAGCCCTTTTTAGGGTGTAGTATTTTCAGTGTTATGCCCGGTACGTTCCCCAGCCCGGTGGTCGGTGTCTCCTTTTTTATGGGTGTTGGGTTTATCGGGTTTTCGCCCCCGGTTATCAGTGCAAAAACAGTGCAAAACAGTGCGAAAAGTAACCCCGTCAGGGTA
>JACMPG010000234.1 GCA_014377625.1 Spirosoma sp. | reverse complement strand
TTGGCGTCGCGGTCTTTTTCGCGGGGAAAGTTAATGCAGACCAGCTCGTCGTTGTTGGAATCGGGGGTTCGCGTGAACATCCACAAACTTGCCCGCATGCGATCAATTTCTTTTTCGCCGAATCGATTGCGGACGTAACGGGCAAATTCGGGCGTCATCCGAAACGGTTTGTCGTACGGAATCAGCAGGTCCATATCCAGGTCCTGCGCCCGGAACCGGCCCCGCATCTGTACGGCATCATCGAAACGCACCACCGAATCCCGCACGGCGTAGTTGTAGCGCAGCATCCGGGCATTTTTCTGGGCATCGGCACGGGTACGGCCCTGCGCCCGAAATTTCTGCACGAGGTTAACCGTATTACCGTCGTAGCCTTTTAAATCAATGGACGGACGCGTACCCCAGTTGTCGTATTCGTCGTCGATATCGTTAATCGCGAAGGTTGGTGTACCGCCCGCAACGTTCAGCACCTTTGTCTCCTCGACCGTACCGCTCCGCTGAAAATTACTAATTAGGGGGCCAGTCGTACCAACAAAGATAACCAGACTCACCAGCCACACTCCGGCCAGCGTCAGAGCCGTGCGGCTGCTGATGACGTTGCGGGTTGTGATAAGCATAATGCCCAGCACAGCCAGCCCGAAGGACGGAATGATGCCCGCCGTGAAGCCCGCTATAACCATCGGCGCGGTGATATCAGCCCGAATCATATTGATTGGCAGGTTGCCCAACTTGATTACTTCGCTCGACCAGAGTCCAATACCCGCGCCCAGTACCGTCAGGCAGACAATCATGAATGCAAAGGCCAGCACCAGCATTATAATCCCGGCAAATACCCGAATGATAGACACTACGCCATTCATCAGCGGCCCCAGCGCACTACCCAGCCCGCCAATAATGGTAGCGATGGCCCGGAACGGAAACAGCAGAATCCGGGTCAGGGTACTTTCGTTGTGGGGCGATTCGTGGATGTTCAGGTTCTGCTTGATACTCGATTCGATGTTCGAGAGCGTAATGGGGCGGCCCTGCATTTCCATCTTTTCGGTGAGCGTATTGGCCGCCGGGGAAATCATCCAGAGTACAATATACAGGAGAAAACCAACGCCAAAGAACACGATACCCAGCACGAACAACAGCCGCACCACGCCGATATCAATGCCAAAATAAGCGGCAATACCCGACGCTACGCCCCCCAGCACCTTATCGTCGGGGTTACGGTAGAATTTCTTGACGGTTTTATCTTCTTCGATACCCGACACGCCGGGCAGGGCAATCCACATCGCAATGTACACAATGACCGTAAAGCCGCTCAGACCACCCGTAAAATCGCCGTTACCGTTCGACGCACCCACCAGCGCGGGCAAACCAATGACTAAGGCCACGAAAAGCAGCCGCACCCATACTACGTCGATGTTGAAATAATGGGCCAATCCAGCCGCTACGCCACCCAGCGTTTTCCGGTTCAAATCACGCACCAGCCGACGGGGTGGCTGATAAGCACCCGTACCGGGGTTTTGTCCGGCATACCCCGACGACGAACCGGCAGGTTGCGGGCCGGGGTTTTGAGATTCCGTCGTACGCGGCCCGGCCAATCCAGGCTGGGCAGAGTTGCGGCCACCGGCGGTGACTAACACCTCTTCGTCTTCGATGGCTTCAAAGTCTGATACGGTACCCATAGCCGCTATGAGTTCGTTTACATCATCGAGCGAAATGACCTGCTTTCCAGCTGCTTTGAGCTTGGCGAGGAGTTTTTCGGCGATGCGGTTTTCGATGTCGGTCACAATTTCCTGACTGTCTTCGTAAGTCGAGAAATACTGCTGTACCGAGGTCAGATACTGGCGGAGTTTATCATAGCCATCTTCTTCGATGTGGAAGATAACCCCGCTGATGTTAATGCTAATGGTCTTTTTCATGGTCGTAATGCGGTTGGAGAACCGTCCGGGATTACTGGTTTAGGTCTGGTTTTGAGGAAGGAGTAGTGGGGGCTGTGCCAACGGACACACCTACAAGCATCGGGCCGTTTTCGGATTTCTGGTGCTTCGCCGTTTTGCCGACAATGGAGTTGACCGATTCGGACAGTTCCTGCCAGGTATCGTCGAGAGCGGTGAGCGAGTTACGACCCAGTTCGGTCAGCAGGTAGTACTTGCGCGGTGGCCCGGACGTAGACTCGACCCATTTGTAGTCGAGCAGTCCGGCGTTTTTCAGGCGGGTCAGTAAGGGGTAGAGTGTTCCTTCTACCACCATAATTCGGGCGGAGGTCAGCTCGTCGAGCATATCGGATGCGTATATTTCGCCCCTCGATATGATGTGCAGGATGCAGAATTCTAAAATTCCCTTCCGCATCTGCACCTGAGCATTTTCTATATTCATTGGTGTATAGGATTGCGTAATTAATGAGTCAAAGGTAGCATAAGGTACTATGTAATACAAAGTACTAATTCATTAAGTTTAGATTTTTAGGATTAATGGTCAATAAATTGGGTTAAGTGGTAATTTTTCGTAGGTTAGACACTCTTGTCTGACCAGACCCCGGCAGGGGCCGACGACATAGCCGGAGTGAAGCAACTGCATCGTTAGCCTTCGGCTTGGTCGGACAAGAATGTCCGACCTACCAAATTGCGCTATCTGCTCCTTCTGTTCCTGCCCCTAACTACTCTCGCCCAGCAGCCCGCTGGTAACGAGTGGATTGATTACGGGCAAACGTATTACAAAATTTCCGTTGCCCAGGCCAGCCTGTACCGCATCACTCACCCACAATTACAGCGGGCGGGCATTCCGGTTAGTCAGATTGACCCGCGCACTATCCAGCTTTTTCACCGGGGTATTGAACAGGCAATTGCCATAACAGGCGAAGCCGACGGGCGTTTCGACGCGGGCGACTACCTCGAATTTTACGGACGCGGCAACGACGGCCTGGCCGATTCGGCCCTGTACCGGGGTAGTTCTCCCAACGGTACGCCCGCGCAGCCACATACGTATTTCAGCCTGTTCAGCGATACCACGGCGTATTTCCTGACCTGGCGCACCAATGGTCAACCCGGTCGGCGAATGGCAATGTACACTGATACAGTTATGGCCGGGTTGACGCCGGAGCCGTATCACTGGGCGGATAATGTGCGGCTGTTTACCAATACGTATCCCGGCTACGCGGCTGGTTCGGCCCCCAAAATCGAGTACAGCCACTACGAACCCGGCGAAGGCCACACCGGGCCTGTTCAGCAAAATGGCCTTCCTTATACCAACGAGTTTACGCTGTACAATGCCTACCGAACCCGGCCTGAGTTGGCTGGGTCTGCCAGTTCAGGTCCGGCTCCGCAACTCGACATCCTGCTCGTGGGTCGCGATTTCAGCCGCCACCGCGTTACTGGCTCGGTGGGTACACAAATTAGTCAACTACGCCGGTTCGGTCAGGTCAATTTCGGTGAATATGACAACGCGCACCTGCGCGACAGTCTGAACTGGCCCGACGTTGGCCCGGATGGACGGCTGCTTATCTCGACCGTTTCGCAAACCGACAGTCTGGGGCCGGACCGGTATTCGGTGTCGCTCATTCACCTGCGCTACCCGCAACTTATTTCTGCCGAAGGGCAACCGCTGCGGATATTCCGACTGATTCCCAACCGGGCTGAGCGGTCGTTGCTGTCTGTCGGGAGCGTGCTACCCAATACCCGTTTCTTCGACATCACCAACCCGACCGCGCCCGTACAAATCAGCGCGTTACAAACCGGCAATACGGCCCGGCTGGTAGTACGCAATACCCAAACAGAGCGTACCATTCTGAGCGTTGGCCCGCCCGATTCCGTCGGGCAAATCCGGCGCGTTACGTTCCGGGATTTCCGCAACCAGCGGCCCACCTACGTCATCATCAGCCACGAAACACTGACGCAACCAATAAACGAGAGCCAAAACGCGGTACGCCAATACGCCACCTACCGGGCGTCGGCAGCGGGCGGGAGTTTCGATACGCTGACCGTCACCATGCAGCAGCTTATTGAGCAGTACAGCTACGGAGAACGCCATCCGCTCAGCATCCGCCGGTTTCTGAATCAGTTATTTCGCCAGAGTCAGACAGGGTCGAAGCCGCAGTATCTGCTCCTGCTGGGGCACGGTCGTTCTGCCGCTGGTATCCGGCAAAACCCGGCCCAGACCACGCTCGACCTGGTGATGACAATGGGCTTCCCAAGTTCTGATGCGGCTTTTTCGGCGGGATTGAACGGGTTTCCGCCCGATGTTCCAGCGTTACCCACGGGACGTGTCAATGCCGGAACGCCCGCCGACGTACTGGGGTATCTGGAAAAAGTAATCGAGTACGAGCAAACCCCGCTCAACGCGCCCTGGCGCAAGAACGTCCTGCACCTGAGTGGCGGCAAATCCGGGGGCGAGGTCAAACTTTTCCGATCACTCGTGGACAACTACCGAACGCTGGCCGAAGGAGCATCGCTGGGCGCATCCGTAACGACCATCAGCAAACAGACTGACGCCCCCACGGAGGTTTTCGACGTCAAAACGCCCGTGAACGAAGGCGTGGGGCTGATGACATTTTTCGGTCACGCCGGGCTGGACGTAACCGACCTCGATATTGGCTTTGTCTCGAACGACGCGCTGGACTACCACAACCGGGGGCGCTATCCGGTAATGCTCATCAACGGATGCGCCATCGGCAACTTCTTTTTCGGACGCCCTACGCTCTCCACCGACTGGATTCTGACACCCCGGCGCGGAGCCATCGCCAGCATTGCCCAAAGTCACCTCGGCTACGTCAATACGCTCGACCAATACAGCCGAACAGTCTACCAGCTCCTAAGCGACAGTATCTATCTGAGCCGCAGCATCGGGCAACTCCAGCAGGAAACCGTCCGGCGCGTATTGGCACAGTCGCCGGGTGGGTACGCGCTGGCCAACGCCGAACAGATGGTGTTGCAGGGCGACCCGGCCATCCGGCCATTTCCGTTTACAACGCCCGACTTTGTGTTGACTACCAATACAATACGCGTTACCGATACCCGCAACCTGCCGTTACTCAGCAACAGCGATTCGGTAGTGGTATGGGCGGTGGTACGCAACGCCGGACAGGTGCGGACTGGACCATTACCGGTTCAGGTACGCCGGTTCGTGAACGGACGCGCATGGGGCGTGTATAACCTGACGTGGCCACGAACGGTAGCCAACCGCGATACGCTCCGGCTGATACTGCCCAACGCCGGGGCCGTTGGCGGGCTGAACCGTTTCGAACTGACCGTAAATCCCACCGACCGGCGCGACGCCCTACCCGAAACCGACCACACCAACAACGACGCGTCTGTTGACGTGAACCTCCCCACCTACGTCCCTCCTGCCCTACCTGCCCGTGCCGACATGACCCTGCCCGAAGGCCAGATTTCGCTAACGAACCCGCTCCCAACCGACATCCGGCAGGGCGATATGATAACGGTACAGATTGCCTTTGCAAACCTCAGCCCCATCGCCTTCGCTGATTCGCTGCTGGTGCGGCAAACGCTGTACGCGGCCAGTCTGGAACGACCCCAACAAACCAGTTTTTGGGCGAAAGCACCCGCACCGGGCGATACGCTGCGGGTACCGGTCCGTATCGAAACTACCGCGTTACCCGGCCTGAACCGGCTTATCCTGACCATAAACCCCAATCTGCAACTTGAATACTCATTCCAGAACAACACCGTTTCGGTGGCCCTACCCGTGCAGCCCGACCGCCTGGCCCCCATACTGGGCGTAGCCATCGACGGCACCCGCATCGACGACAACGCAATAGTGTCAGCCCGTCCGATCATTGATGTGCTGGTAGCCGACGACAACCGTTCGCTCCTTCGCCGTGACACCATTGGGTTAACCCTCGCGCTGCAACGCCCCGGACAGTCGGTCTTTAAGCCGCTTAGCTGGCGCACTGCCACCATGAAAACCGCCGGAACCGATAATATCTTTCGAATTCAGTACGCTTCTGAGTTACTGGTGGCCGGAACGTATCGGCTGCGCGTTACGGCACTGGATGCGGTGGGTAACGTGGCCCCTCCTTACCAGACGCGCTTTCGGGTGGTGAACGAGCAAAGCCTGACCAACCTGACCATATATCCGAATCCATTCCGCGAACAGACGCTTTTTCTGTTCTCTCTCACCGGCAGTCAGCCACCAAAAACCGCCACGCTGACCATCACCGACCTCACGGGCCGCACTGTTCGACACCTCATAGCAAATCAGTACGGCCTTCCGGTGCGCATTGGCCTGAACGAGTGGGCATGGGACGGGCGCAGTAACACGGGCGCACTGCTCCCGGCGGGCGTTTATCTGTACAAACTCGTGCTGGACAATGCCTGGCCCGTTTTGGAGTCGGTACGAACAGACGGGCGGGTGGTACTGATACGGTAGTTATTCCAGGACAGACGCGGTCAGGGCTTTATAACGCGCTTCGTACCAAGTACTGCGCCGGTCCTGTCATAAACAGTCAGGAGGTAAGTACCGGCCGACAGTGTAGCAATGGAAATCTCGGTTTGCAATGGTCTGGTCAACACGGTTTTGCCACTGGCGTCGGTCAGGCGAATCAGCGCAATGGCCTGGCCCGTCGATACAATGCGCAGGGCGTCCTGGGCCGGGTTAGGATACACCTGAATGGTTTCGCTGCCCGGCGGTTCGATGGCCAACACCCGAAGCTGACCAGTGGCGTAGGTGGCTACGGCATCACGCATGCAGGGCATCATCGTAGTCGTGCCTTTCTGAAACATCGAGAAACCACCGTCCCACTCCCACCAGGCCGACGGGATATTGAACCGACCGAGAGCTACGTAAATCGACTCGGCGTGGCGGCAGCGGCTGTCGGGATCGGCGTTGAGGTTATATGAGCCAAATTCGCCGAGGAAAATCGGAACGTCTTTGGCATCCGACCAGGTTTTTGCCGCCTGGATTCGCTGAAAGATCACGTCGTACGTTGCTTCGTTAGCGTAATTGGCGACGGCCCCT
>JACMPG010000233.1 GCA_014377625.1 Spirosoma sp. | reverse complement strand
GTCTGCACCAGGTAATTGGGCGACCGCCGAACAATGATCTGATCGTAGGGCTGAAGCAAAAAATTATTCTGATCGGCATTGGTCGATAAATCGCGGTTGACGTTGAACCGCTGAATCTCGGCTACCTGCGCCGACGCCGAACGCGGATCGACGTCTTTCTTGCGTCGGACCACCTCAACCAGCGAAGCAGCGGCCGACTCGCGCAGCCCACCCGCTTTCAACAGGGCATCGCCCAGGGTCATATTTGCCATAAACGGCATGGAACCCGACGGATTGTTTACCTCGCCCAGCACCGAAATCTGAGCCGCTTCGGCCAGGTCGAACGCCGAAGGGATAATAACCTGGTCTTCGCGCTGCAACACCACATCGGGGTCGGTACCTGCCAAAATGTTGGCTAAGTTCAGCGTAATGTTCTCGATAGCCAGATCTTCGCGCGTTCGGATAATGTTGACCCGTCCCCGGAAAGCATCACCCTTCAGGCCTTCGGCAGATTTGATGAGTTGCTTGAGTGTAGGATTCTGATCGAGTGAGTACTGACCGGGGCGGTATACGGCTCCTTCAACCGTAACCTGATTCTCGAAGCGGTCCAGTAACTGCTCGATCGAAGCTACGTCACCGTCCTGCATTTCGAAAGTTTTGAATTCAGCAGCTGTTACGTCAATGACTTTCCGTTCGCGGTCGGTCAGGCGAAGGACCTTAATGCGGCCTTTGTAGGCACTGGCCGCAAACCCACCGGCATAGAACAGCAGCCGGTCGAGGGTTTCGCTGGGTAGCATCTCAAAAATCTTGTTACGCTTTACGGGACCAGTAATTTCGGTGCGCTCAATGTAGGTTGTGAATCGGATGTTGTCATTATCCTGCAAGCGGAGGTCGTTGGTCTGGATACCCGTCAGCAGATAATCATACAAGTCGAGATTTGCTACTACCCGGTTGTTACGAATAAGCTGCACTTTCCGGAAAGACCCCAGTTCGTTCGGCCCGCCCGCCTGAAAAATGGCGTTCATAATGGTCGAGAGTGACGAGAGCGTGTAGGTACCCGGCTGCACGGCCTCGCCCGTTACCGTAATCCGGATGCTGCGGATGGCTCCGCCAAGAGATACTTCCAGAAACGTATTTTTGGGGCCGTATGTTCCGCTGCGCAGTCCGGCAAACTTGCTGGCTAACCGGCTTTCGATGCGGGTTTTGGCCTGCTCAACACTCAGCCCTGCTACCTGAACCGGCCCCACACCCGACTGCTGCGCGAAATACACGTACCCTTCGGGAGTTACCTTCTGCGAAAAGTCGGTTTCGGAGTAGCCGTAGATACGGATGTTTAGCTGATCGCCCGGTCCAACGGTATAGTTGCGGGGCGTGGCCATGGTCAGGTTAGGCTGAAACGATTTACTCAGTTCTGAGTTGCTGAAAACGTCATACCCAAAAATCCGACGGCGGAGTTGCAGGCGTTCGGCTTCCCGGGCCTGTTCGTAGCTGTCTTTAACCAGGTTCTCGTTCCGCTGTTCATCAGACTGATTATCGTCGGCCTGGGCCGCGCCTTCTTCAAGTCCGTTCACGCTTCGTTCGCCGGTGGGCGTGTTGGCGTTGGCTGGATTGTTGGCATTGGCCGGGTTGTTGGCGTTACCCCGTCCGTTGGTACTGCCGTTTTGTTGCTGTAGCTGATTGATCTGTTGCTGGGCCTGCTGCTTGGCTGCGGGTGGCAGGTTATTGATATTTACCCCGCCAGGCAATGTGGTAGCTGGCGATACAGCACCGGGCCGCGCCTGAGTAGCACCGGGAGAGGTGGGAACACCAGCCGGTGCCGGTGCTACCTGCGCCCTGACATGACCTGTTAACAACACTACCGTTAAAACCAACAGACCTAACCGGCGATACACTACGCCCAGGGCGGTAGAAAAAGAATTTGGAGAAAAGATGCGGATAATTCGCAGATTTTGCATATTTTTAAGAAGTGGAACGGTTAGACGGTAGTAAAAGTACACAATCACTTGAAGTGCTATTTTAGGCCGTTATCGTACACAGTACAGTTCATTGGGCAAAGTAAACGAACTTTCACGGGATTTTGAACAGTTTCCGATTCTACGGATACATTTCAGACTCGCCTGAGCGCGTATGATTTTTCCGATGCCGCTAATTCAACTACAAACATCGTTTTTCTGCGCATTACCCGCCTACCAATTTTTTATGGCTGATTTAACGTCACAACCCGTTCAGTATAATGAAGACAGCATTCGGTCACTCGACTGGCGCGAACACATCCGGCTTCGGCCTGGTATGTATATCGGTAAACTCGGCGACGGCTCCGCCTACGACGATGGTATTTACGTATTACTAAAAGAAACGATTGATAACTGCATTGACGAACACGTTATGGGCTTCGGCAAAACCATCGACGTGCGGGTGTCCGAACACCGTATCGAGGTGCGGGACTATGGTAGGGGTATTCCGCTTGGTAAGGTTGTGGATGTAGTGTCCAAGATCAATACGGGTGGCAAATATGACTCCGGTGCGTTCCAGAAATCAGTGGGGCTGAATGGCGTCGGTACTAAAGCCGTTAACGCGCTCTCGTCGTACTTCCGGGTGCAGTCGTTTCGGGATGGCCGCGCCGTTTGGGCCGAGTTTGTGCGGGGCGATCTCAGCAAGAAGGAGGAGGAGGGAACCACCGAGCGTAATGGTACTCTCATCGTCTTTGAGCCGGACGATACCGTGTTCAAGAATTACCACTACCGGGGCCAGTTCGTATCAGATATGATCTGGAACTATTGTTACCTTAATGCCGGGCTGATCGTTAATTTCAACAAGCAGAAGTTTGTTTCTCAAAACGGCCTGCTCGACCTGCTCAGTAACCGCCATAAAGAAGAGGACCTGCGCTACCCCATTATTCATCTCAAAGGCGACGATATCGAAATTGCCATGTCGCACGGCAACCAATATGGCGAGGAGTACTATTCGTTCGTGAACGGGCAAAATACTACCCAGCATGGTACGCACCTGACGGCTCTAAAAGAAGCCTTAGTCGATACCATTCGGAAGCACTTCGACAAAAACTACGACACCACTGACATTCGGGCGAGCGTGATTGCCGCGGTAAGCATCCGGGTGCAGGAGCCGGTGTTTGAGTCGCAAACCAAAACTAAGCTCGGCTCGGTCAACATGTCGCCCGATGCGAATGCGCAGTCGGTCAACTCGTTTGTGAAGGACTTTATTCGGGAGCGGCTGGACAATTTCCTGCACATTAACCCTACAGTGCGCGATGCCATGAAAAAGCGCATCGAACAGTCGGAGCGCGAACGTAAGGAACTGGCGGGTATCAAGAAACTCGCTAACGACCGGGCCAAGAAAGCAAGTCTGCACAATAAGAAACTCCGTGACTGCCGCAATCACCTGCCCGACCTCAAATCTGACGACCGACTCGAGACCACGCTCTTCATTACCGAGGGCGAC
Source organism: Spirosoma sp. (assembly GCA_014377625.1). Lineage (GTDB taxonomy): Bacteria > Bacteroidota > Bacteroidia > Cytophagales > Spirosomataceae > Spirosoma. The sequence continues at coordinate 12,996 of JACMPG010000233.1, read as the reverse complement.
TCGGCCAGTGGTTCGATTACCAAAAGCCGCAACGTACAAACGCAGGCGGTCTTTAGTCTGCGGGGAAAACCGCTTAACTGTTTCGGCCTGACCAAAAAAGTGGTGTACGAAAATGAGGAGTTTACCCTACTGCAACACGCCCTGGACATTGAGGACGGGCTGGAGGGGCTACGCTACAACCGTATTGTCATTGCCACCGACGCCGACGTAGACGGGATGCACATCCGGCTGTTGATGTTGACGTTTTTCCTGCAATTTTTCCCGGATCTGGTGCGCAACGGCCACCTGTACATTCTGGAAACGCCGTTGTTCCGGGTACGGAATCCGAAAAATCACAAGGAAACAACGTACTGCTATTCGGAAGAGGAAAAGCAGGCCGCCATGAACAAACTGACTAAGGGTGGTAAGAAGATTGAGATCACGCGTTTCAAGGGTCTTGGAGAGATCTCGCCCGACGAGTTTGGCCTCTTCATCGGTGAAGATATGCGTCTTGAGCCGGTTATTATGGAGAAAGAGACATCCGTAGCCAAACTGCTTAGCTACTACATGGGCAAGAACACGCCCGACCGGCAGCGGTTCATTATCGATAATCTCCGCGTCGAGAAAGACGTGGACGAAGTGGCTTTAGTGTAAGAATTTCGAGATTCGGTTTTTAGTTTACGGATTTCGGTGGGTCATTTGCAGACCGAAATCCGTAAACTGAATACCGTTACAATGACCCTCGAATCTCTCCGTACCGATATTGACGCCCTCGATGACCAACTGCTCACGCTGCTCAATCAGCGCATGGAGCTGGTCAGGAAAGTGGGCGAACTCAAACGTACCACCAACACCGTTATCTACCGACCCGAACGCGAAAAACAGATTCTGGACCGTCTGCATAACCAAAATGACGGACTGCTGAATCGGGCGGCCATCGAAGCCATTTTTCTGGAAATCTTTGCCGTTTCGCGCAACCTCGAACTACCCGAACGGGTGGCCTATCTGGGGCCGGAAGGCAGCTTCACGCACCAGGCCGCTGAGAGTCGGTTTGGGGCCATGAGCGCGTATATGGCCCTGCCCACCATCCGGTCGGTGTTTGAGAGTGTGGAAACGGGTCGGGTGCGGTTCGGGGTTGTGCCCATCGAGAATAATCAGGAAGGTGTGGTTAGCGAGGCCATTGATCTGCTGCTCGAAAAAGACCTCAGTATTGCCGCTGAAGCCCAGATTCCGGTCCACTTCACGTTTGCTACCCAGACCGAAAACCTTGCCGATATCACGCATATCTACTCCAAGGACATTGCGTTTCGGCAGTGCAGCAAATTTCTGAACGACAGTTTTGATGGTCTGCCTGCCCAACTGGTACCGGTCGAGTCAACCTCAAAAGCCGCTAAACTGGCCGGGCAACAGCCTAACACGGCGGCCATCTGCTCCAGCATTGCCGCCAAGCTCTTCGACGTACCGGTGCTGTTCGATAACATCGAGGATTCGGATCTGAACCGCACCCGCTTCCTGATTCTGGCCAAAGACTTTAAAAACCAGCCCAGCGGTCACGATAAAACGACGCTCATTGCTAGGCTCTCCAATACCGAGTCGCCGGGAGTGCTGGCCCGGTTTCTTCAGGAGTTTAATCAGAAGGGCATCAACCTGACCAAGATCGAGAGTCGTCCGTTGCGCGAGGGGACGTCGTTCCGGTTCTGGTTTCTGCTTGAGTGCGAAGGACACGCCAGCGACCCGGCCCTGCACGACATTTTAGCCCGGCATACCTCCGACGTTAAACTGCTGGGCAGCTACGTACGCATTGTGTGAGGTTGGGTAGTGCCGTAAACCCACAGTAAAATCCCCGCCGGGTCACGGCGGGGATTTTACTGTTATCTAATACCTATACAACTACACTTCCTCTACCTCTCGTTTCCGTTCCACAAGGCGGTCGTGGCCAACTTCCTGCTGCGCTTTCTGGGCTTCGGCAGAAGGACGGAGCCGAACAATATGCAGTTTATGCAGTATGCCAATCATTGGGTAGGTAGGATCAAACTCAAACCACTTTGCGCCGAAGTTGGCCGAATTGGGCCGCTTGTGGTGGTTGTTCTGAAAGAGTTCGCCCATCATCACTACGTCGAGAATCAGCGAGTTTTTTGATTCGTCCTGATTGTCAAAGTTTGAGTAGCCATATTTATGGCCGCTCCAGTTAATGATGGCTCCGTGTACTGGTCCCATTACGAAGTGAACGGGCAGCAGGAAGAAAAATGCCCAGTGCATGTCCAGATAGAGATAAGCAAAGATGTAGAACAGACTGTACAACACGGCCCAGCCCGCCCGCGAAACCCAGGAATCACCCACTTTTTCGATGAACTTCCACTCCGGGTAGTTGCGGTCGAATTGCTTTTCGATGGGTTGGGTGCGGTGCAATACGGTATTATAAATGTTTTTGGTTGTCCACATCATCGTGAAAATGTTCTTCGTATGATGGGGCGAATGCGGGTCGCGCGGGGTGTCGCTGAAGGCGTGGTGCATCCGGTGCAACACAGCGTAGGCCCGTGGGCTGAGGTACGACGACCCCTGCGAGATATACGTCAGGGCATAGAAAAAACGCTCCCAGAATTTGCTCATCGAGAACATCTTATGCGCCGAGTAGCGATGAAGGAAGAACGTTTGGCAGAACAAAGACAGATACCAGTGTCCGATAAAGGCGGCCAGTACAATCACAGGGGTGATGAGTTAAAGGTGAAGATGAACAGGAATAAAAATACTCCTACAGCACTAACGAAATTTGGGCTCATTTGGGTTTCCTTCCCCAAATAATACCCAAACTTTATTCGACCGACGTAGCATATTCCAGTAGGTTGGCGCCCATGCGCAGGGCCTGCTGCCGTACGGGTTCGGGATCATTATAAACACTTTGGTCTTCCCAGCCGTTGCCAAGGTCGCATTCGTAGCTGTAAAAGCAGACCAGCCGCCCTTCGTAAATCAGCCCGAATCCCTGCGGTGCTTTGCCATCGTGTTCATGCACTTTAGGCAGGCCATTCGGGAATTTGAACCGTTGCTGATAAATGGGATGGTTGAAGGGCAGTTCCACGAAATTCAGTTCGGGAAAGACCTTCTTCATCTCGCGCCGGATGAACTTGTCGAGGCCGTAGTTATCGTCTACGTGCAGGAACCCGCCCGACATCAGATATCGGCGTAAGTTACGGGCTTCGGCATCGCTGAATGTCAGGTTGCCGTGTCCGGTGAGGTGAACAAATGGGTAGCTGAACAAATCAGGGCTGCCAGGTTCCACGATGTCTTCTTCGGGGAAGATGTTCATGCGCAGGTTGGCATTGACAAACTTAATCAGGTTGGGTAGCGAGGTTTTGTTGGCGTACCAGTCGCCCCCGCCGTTGTACTTCAGCTTGGCAATTTTATAAGCGTATTGCGCCGTTGCCAATGAATAGGTAGCCGTTAACAGCAAGCAGGAAAGCAGGTATTTTTTCATAGTCGTCGGTACCATCAGAAGTTGATAAAGTTCAATATGTGACAGGCACTCAGCGCAGCTGTTTCGGTGCGGAGCCGGGTGGGGCCGAGCGTCGCCATCCGAAAGTCGGTGTCCAGAGCCTGCTTCAGCTCATTTTCCGAAAAATCACCTTCGGGACCAATCAAGACAACGTAGCTGCCACCGGGTGCTGCCACTTTTGATAGATTAACCGGTGACTCGTTGGCTGGCAAATGCGCTATGAACCGCTGCGGTTCCGAAATGGTCTGGAGTAATTCAGTAAACGGCACGGCATCGTCAAACCGGGGTAGCCACGACTGTAACGACTGTTTCATAGCAGCAACGGCAATTTTCTCGATTCGTTCCAGTTTCAGCACCCGCCGTTCGGAATGTTTGCCATAGAAAAAACTGATGCGCTCAATACCAATTTCCACGGCTTTTTCTACGAACCATTCAATGCGGTCTGGACTCTTGGTCGGAGCCACGCAGATACGTATGGAAAACGGACGGGGCGGGGTGGTTCGCGTGTCGGTAATCCGAAACGTAGTTAGTTTTCCCGTCGAGGGGGTGATGATGGCCGAATGCCGGTTGCCCCGCCCGTCTGTCACCGCAATGGGATCGCCGGGTTTGAGCCGCAGCGTTTTCATGGCATGACGCGAATCGTCTTCGGTCAGGTGCAATACCCTGTCAGGCCATCCAGCCGGGGGCAAATCCATGCAGGGCAACTCCATGCCGGGCAAATTTGCGCGGGGCAACTCCACGCCGGGCTGATAAAAGAGGTGCATCGTAGTTATAGATTGTTACTCGTGCCTGTTACTGCGGCTGGTCAGGATAACAATTAGCAGTCCTTTCAGCGAATCGAGCACCAGGTTGTCTGGTTTGCCAAAAGCCACGTAGATACCGATGCCAATGCCAATCCACCAGAAACCAAGCAGGTAACACAGCGTGGCATAGCCCGGTTGCCGCTGCCACACCTGCCACAACGCCAGCCCGCACACGAGCGAGACGAAGAACAGCAGCCAGGCCACTACGTAACCCAGAAACGAGGTATCGGATGTGAGCGTAACGCCAAACTGTTGCAGCGTCAGTTCACGGGCAAAAAATGCGCCACCGGTCAGAGCCAGTTCAATCAACAGGGCCAGAACAAGCATGGCCAGCAGTAAATTACGTATCACGGGAAATGAGGGTTGAAAGGCATTTATCATTAATTGTTATTCGCTGCGCATCCTTGTTCGTCAGTCGTTATAAACCATCCGAGCAGTGAATTACGAACGACAGCTAAAAGCGATATGCAATGACTTAGATACCTGCCATCAGATTAGTTTTGATGAGCTTAATGGCAATGGCCAGCAGAATGATGCCGAAAATCTTGCGAATCACGGACAGGCCACCCGGACCAAGCTTGACCTCGAGCCACTCCGACGATTTTAGTACGGCGTAAATTAACACCAGATTAATAATAATGCCGATAATGATATTGACCGTCTGGTATTCGGCTCGTAACGAAATAATGGTCGTGAGCGTACCGGCCCCGGCAATGAGCGGAAACGCGATTGGTACAATGTGCGCGGCCCCGTCTGTGTCGTCGACTCCAGCTTTAAAAATGTTGCGGCCCAGAATCATCTCCAGCCCCAGCAGAAATATAATCAGTCCGCCCGCCACGGCAAATGAGGCCACATCGACCCCAAACAGGTTCAGAATCCGTTCGCCCACGAACAGGAACGACACCATCAACACGCCCGACACCACCGTTGCCTGCTCTGACTGGATCTTACCCACCTTCCGGCGCAGGTCGATAATGACCGGTAGTGAACCAACGATGTCGATGACCGAAAACAGAATCAGCGTAACGGAAATAATCTCTTTGAAATTAAACATAGTGGTACCCCACCCCAACCCCTCCCCCGAAGGGACGGGCTATTGGAGCCGGGTCGTTTAAGCCCCTCCCTTCGGGGTTGGGGTGGGGTAATTGACAAAAAACTTTCTTAACCTTCCAATCTCCTCCTCCGAAATAGCCGGGAAGTTGGCAATCCGAAACGTCGTGTTTTTCCAGTTGCCGTAGCCGTTGCCGAGGGTAATACCCGCCTGTTGCGCAGTCAGTTTCACCGCCTTGATGTCGGCTTCCGAACCGCTTACTGCAATAACCGTGTCAGAACGTACCGCCGGGTTGTCAATCAACAACCGAAACGGGGAGTTGGCCATGTCCTGCTCAAAAAAATTGTACCAGTCGGCGGCCTGGCGTTTGATGATCGCGTCGATGTCGGCAATGGGAGGGATCTGCTGCAACACGCGCATCAGGCAGTAAATGCCCATGCCGTTGGGTGTGTAGGGTGTCTGGAATTTTGCGAAATTTTCGTGGATGAACAGCAGACTGTTATAATGGTCGCGCTCACCGATGGCTTCGGCTCTGGCCAGCGCAGCGGGCGAATATACCAGTACGGCCAGCCCCGCCGGGAGTCCGAAGCACTTCTGTACCGACGCAAACCAAACATCGGCCAGCGTCCAGTCGAAGGTCACACCCGCCATACTCGATACCGCATCCACGGCAATCAGTCCCGAAAAGTCGTTTCGGAAGTTGGCCAGTGCGGCCATATTGACCTGCGTGCCGTTCGAGGTTTCGTTTTGCACGATGCATAACACGTCGGCATCGGTGAGGTTGATGGGTGATTTGATTCGGTACGCATACTCAGCCCATTTCTGGCCAAACGCACCACTATACGGATGCAGACTCGTTTCGGCAGTGAGTGATTGTGCTACGATTTCCCAGCACTCGGTGGCTGAGGAGACAAACGCAATGTGGTAATGGTCGGGGATGGCGAGTTTGGTGTGCAGCAGTTGCATCGTTTCCCGTACAATGTCCATAAAACCAGCACTGCGGTGATTCAGGCTAACCAAACCTGACCGCACTGCTTCGGCAGCGTAGTTGGCCACCTGCGGATAAACTTTGGACGGGCCGGGGTAGAACGTAATCATGCCACAAAGATAGACAGACTACGGGACTGGGTCGTAGCCGTGACCGCCCCAGGGATGACAGCGGGCCATTCGTTTGAGACCCAGCCACCCACCCCGCACGGCCCCGTGTTTACCAATAGCCTCAATCATGTATTGAGAGCAGGTGGGCGTATAGCGGCAGGCATTCGGCAGATACGGCGACAGGATGGCCTGGTATATTCGTACAAGTCCAATCAACAGGCTCTTTGTCATGAACGGATAAACAATGAAACGACCAAAAACTTTCCGGCAAACCGTATATTTGTTGACCTTGCCGGACAACTAACCGGTTATTATTCTTCTGTTCGTTATGCTTCAATATATTATCTGGGACGTTGATTCCGAGATTTTCCACATCGGTTCGTTTTCCGTTCGCTGGTACGGGCTGTTGTTTGCGATGGGTTTTCTGATTGGCGTTCAGGTTATGACCCATATTTTCAAAGTAGAGAAGAAGCCCGTTTCCGACACCGACTCGCTCTTGATTTACATGGTTACGTCCACCATTCTGGGTGCCCGTATCGGCCATTTTCTGTTTTACGAGCCATCAGTACTGTTCAAAAATCCGCTCGAAGTACTCATTCCACCGTATTCGGGTTTGGCCAGTCATGGCGCGCTGGTCGGTATTTTGCTGGGGATGTGGCTGTACTCGCGCCGGAAGTCGAGCCGGGCCACGGGGCAAACATTCTTGTGGGTAACTGACCGCATAGCTATTCCGGTATGCATTGGCGGGTTCTGTATTCGGATGGGTAACCTGATGAACTCCGAAATTGTGGGTCGCCCCACGGACGTACCCTGGGCGTTTGTGTTCATGCGTAATGCCGAGTATGCCAAGATTCCACGTCACCCGGCGCAGTTGTACGAGTCATTGTCGTGTCTGGTCTTGTTTTTTCTGTTGTACTGGTTCTGGAATCGTTACAAGAGCCAAACCCCGCGCGGCAGTTTACTGGGCTTCTGGCTGGTCTGGATATTTGGGTTGCGGTTTTTCTACGAGTATCTGAAAGAAAACCAAGTATCGTTCGAGAATAGTCTGGCTCTGAATATGGGGCAGATACTGAGTATTCCGGCGGTATTGCTGGGTATCTTTCTGGTGTACCGCAGCTATCAGAATCTGGCGGCACTGCCCCCGCTGATTGAAGATGACGATGTAAAAGCGGTCCGGTAAAATCTGATTTTAATAGAAAAAGGGCTTCATGGCCCTTTTTTCATGTCTCAATTTTCAGGAACGATGCGCTTGCTCAAAAGTGTGAGGGTGTAATCCAGAGAGACTGTATATTGCTGACCGATTTATTGTTACACTATTCTAAACTGCTAAAGAAGATGTCTGTAAAACCACTTTTGTACCTGACTGCCCTTGCTCTGGCTGCCCTGCTTGCCGCCTGTGGCAGCAAGGAAAAAGAAGAAGCGAAAGACGAAGAATCTGTCTCTATGACCGGAGCCGCCAGTGCCATGCGCGAAATGGCGAATCAGGCCGAGGAGATGCAGAAAAGCGGGCCCGTTGCAACCGTCGATTTTCGCGCCCTGAAAGAACTGCTCCCCGCCGATGCCGACGGCCTGCCCCGTAAAGAAGCGTCTGGCGAGAAAAATGGAGCGGCTGGATTTACCTACTCAACTGCCAAAGGTGATTACGCCAATGCTGACCAAAGCGAGACTATTGAACTAACCATCATGGATGGGGGAGGCTCGCCCATGATGATGGGTCTGGCGGCCTGGTCGATGATGGAGGTCGATAAAGAAACGGATAGCGGCTACGAGAAAACCACCAAAATGGGAGATAATAAAGCCTACGAAAAGTACGACAATACAGATAAGGCAGGCGAGGTAAACGTGCTGGTCAATAAGCGATTCGTGGTATCGGCCAAAGGACGGGGCGTATCGATGGACAAAATCAAGAACGCGCTTAACGATATTGATCTGGATAAACTGGCGTCGCTGAAGTAAAATTAGTGGGCCATTCCGGTTCGGGTAACAACCATAATGAGAGGCCAAATGGCCTCTCATTATGGTTGTTACCTTTTTTGTTGGGGTGGCTCTGTTAAATAATTACAAAATATAGTAGCCAAATTTAATTTTGCAGCGTTTTACTGCTGAACGAATAAACACTTACTCGACTAATTATGGCAAATATTTCCTTTCGACCGACCTCATGGCTGGTTGTCGGGCTGGTTATGCTGCTCGGTATCGGGCTGATGGCATCGGTAAGCCGGGCTGCCGCGCCTATCACGATTTCCGGAACCGTGTCTGACAAAGGCAATGCCGGTCTGCCCGGTGTTACGGTACGGGTGAAAGGCACCCAAACCGGCACCGTGACCGACGTGAATGGAAAATATGCCATTCAGGCCGACGATGCGGCTACGCTGGTGTTTTCCAGCATCGGGTTCGTCGGGCAGGAAGTCGCCGTCGGGAGCCGGACAACCGTCAACGTTACGTTGCTGGACGATGCCAGGTCGCTGGCCGAAGTAGTCGTGGTGGGTTACGGTACGCAGCGCAAAGCCGATGTGACGGGCGCGACCGTGACTATAAAGGGCGAAGAACTGGTGAAACAGCCGGTGCTTACGGCCACGCAGGCTCTTCAGGGCAAGGCCGCCGGGGTGCAGATTATCAACAGCGGACAACCCGGTACGGCACCCACCATTCGGATACGTGGCACCAGCACGGCCCTCGCCGGAACCGCTGTTCTCTACGTCGTTGACGGCGTTTTGACCGACGATATTACCAATATCAACACTGCCGACATTACCAGTGTTGATGTGCTGAAAGACGCGTCGGCAACGGCCATTTACGGGGCGAGGGGAGCCAACGGCGTGATTATTATTACGACCAAACGCGGGCAGTCGGGCAAAATGACGGTCAACTACACGGGTAATGTGGGGGTGCGGCAACCGGCCAACTTAGTAACTATGGCCAACGCTACGGAGTATGCCAACTACGTCAGCGCGGCCAGTGGCAACCTGGTTAATCCGGGTACTACCTCAACCGACTGGTACGGGCAGATTCTGCGCAACGGTATCTACCAGAATCACGGGCTGTCGGTAAATGGCGGCACCGACAAATCGACGTATTTTCTGAGCGTAGGGTATTTCACTGACCAGGGCGTAGTCATCGACAATGTCTATAAGCGGCTCTCGCTACGGGCCAACAACGATTTTACGTTCAGCAAGTTCGTGAAGGCGGGCGTGTCGGCATCCTATGCCAACGGCAACAACCAGATTGCGAACCTCGGCCCGGCCTACAACGACGCTTACCGTGCGGCTCCTATTATCCCGTCCAAAGTAAACGGTAAATACGGTAACTCATCGGTTTACCAGAACGTGGGTAATCCTATTCTCGACATTGAAAACAACAACAATCTCGCCATTGATAACCGGCTGCTGGGGTCGGCTTATCTCAACATCACCCCTGTTGAGTGGCTGACGTTTCGCTCCGAGATGGGCGCTGACTGGGTCAACCAGAACAGCCGCGTTTATACCTATCAGTTTAACAACGACACTACGACGTTTATCGCCCCCGGTGGCAATCAGCGCAACCCGAACAGCAACCTCAGCGTTGGCAATACGCGCTCGCTGCACTGGACCTGGAACAACTTAGTGACGGTTAACCGGACGTTTGGTAAACACGCACTGACGGTGCTGGTTGGTACTACCGCCGAACAATATTCGCTGACGGGCTTCAATGCCTTTCGGAAGGACGTTCCCGCCGTGAAAGACCTGTGGTACATCGGCACGGGCAACGCCAACACATCGACCAACGATGGCACGGGCGACAAATACAGCCGAAACTCGTACATCAGCCGGCTCAACTACAACTACAACGACCGCTACCTGCTTACGGCCACGCTCCGGGCCGACGGGTCGTCGCGCTTTCCGAAGCAGAACCGCTGGGGGTATTTTCCGTCGGTGGGGGCGGGCTGGCTAATCACGAGCGAGTCGTTCATGGCCAGTCAGCGGGTGTTTGATTTGCTCAAGCTGCGGGCCAGTTGGGGGCGCGTGGGTAACGACCGCATCCCGTCCGATTCGTACACGGTAACGGTACAGCCTAATCTGGCCTATCCGTTTGGCGGGGGCGTAGCTACGCCGGGCAGTGCCATTACGCAAATTAAAGACCCGAACCTGAAGTGGGAAACTACCCAGGAGTATGACCTCGGTCTGGAATTTACGGCCCTGAGCGGGCGATTGACGGGCGAGCTGAACTATTACGATAAAACCTCGCGCGATTTGCTCATCAACGTAAAAGTGCCGTCCGTAACGGGCGACGCCGACGGGGTGGTCCTGACCAACGCGGCTTCGATCAAAAACCAGGGGCTGGAACTGACGCTGAACTGGCGGGGTAAAATCATCGACGGACTGACCTACCGTATTGGTGGCAACGCGACCCTGAACAAAAATACGGTGGTGGGCCTGAACGGCGGGCAACCGATTCTGGACGGGGGTATCGGGGCCAATCAGCAATACACCACCCGCACCGACAACGGGCAGCCGGTGGGTAGCTTCTATCTGTTGCAGGTGCTGGGCGTTTTTCAGAATGCCGATGAGGTGGCGACCTATAAAAACGCCAACGGACAGGTCATTCAGCCCTCGGCTAACCCCGGCGACTTCAAGTATCAGGATACCAACGGCGATGGTAAAATTGACGACAACGACCGGGTGTTTGCGGGATCGTACCAGCCCAAAGCGTATTTCGGACTGAACGCGGGCCTGAACTATAAAAACTTCGACCTCGGCCTTGATCTCTACGGTAACGTAGGCAATCAGGTGTATAACGGCAAGCGGGCCTTCCGGCAAAACGTTCTGGACAACGTAGAGAAGTCGCTGGCGTATAACCGCTGGACGCCCAGTAATAACTCGCAAACCCAACCGGCAGCCAACAGCGGCAACCTGCCGCCCTCATCGTACTTTATCGAGTCGGGGTCGTTCATCCGCATCAACAACGTAACGCTCGGCTATACGCTGCCCGCCAATCCACTCAAAAAAATCGGGTTCAGCAGCCTGCGCATTTTTGTGACGGGCCAGTACCTGCTGACGCGGAAGAAGTTTAGCGGCTTCAATGCCGAACTGCCCGGCAACCCTACCAGTCAGGGCATCGAATTAAACGCGTATCCAACCAACCAAACGTTCGCGCTGGGGCTGAACGCGAGTTTATGAAATCCGCAACACCATCCATTATGAATCGTAACCCACTCATTATAAGTAGCCTGCTTATTCTCGGCCTGACGCTTTCCTGTCAGCAGAGTTTCCTCGACGTGCCCGTACAGGGGCAGGCCACCACCGCTACCGATCCCAACCTGGCCACGAATCTGGTCACGGGCGTTTACAACAGTCTCTACAACGGCGAAGCCTTTGGCGGGGCAGGGGGCGATATTCATGGTATCAGCTTCATTGCCGCTACCAATATCATGTCTGACGATGCCGAGAAGGGTAGTACCCCCGGCGACCAGCCCAACCTCGGAGCTATTGACGATTTTACCCTGACGCCCACCAACAACTTCGTAGCCGCACTCTGGAACGGTTATTTTAGCGGTATCTCCCGCGCCAATCAGGCCCTGGCTGCGCTGACTACGGCGTCATTGGATGCGAAGACCAAGAACCAGCTCATTGGCGAGGTGCGGTTTATTCGGGGATATTACTACTTCAATCTGGTGCGGTTTTTTGGCAAAGTGCCGAAGGTGGTGCGGGTGCCGAAAGACGCACAGGACGCCAATACCGACCCCGTTTTCCAGACCCGCGCCCCGATTGATACCATTTATAACGTCATCACGCAGGATTTGCAGTTCGCCATCGACAATCTGCCCCTGCGGGCGCAGTCGGCGGTGGGTCATGCCAATAAGGGAGCCGCGCAAACGTTACTGGCCAAGACGTATCTGTACCGTAAAAACTGGCAGCAGGTGCAGACCCTGACGCAGGCGGTCATCAACTCGGGCCAGTATATGCTCATTCCCGATTATTCGCTGCTGTGGCGGTTTGCGGGGAACAATAACGCCGAGAGCATCTTTGAAACACAGAGCGGCACCTTCAACAACGGCGATCTGGCCATACAGGGCTATTGCACCTGGCAGGGACCGCGCGTGGGCGGCAAAGGCGGCTGGACCGACCTTGGCTTTGGCTTCGATACGCCCTCGCCAACTCTTGTGAACGCCTACGAACCCGGCGACAAACGGCGGGCATCGACCATCATTACCGTCGATACCAGCCCGCAACACGTGGGTACGGTGCTGTTCGACGGGTTTCGGATTCCGAGTGCCGACTCGGTGCAGAGCCGGTATTATAATTACAAGGCGTATTCGAGCGAAAACAAAAACATAGAGCCGTTTCTGGGTAACCGCGATCAGAAGCAGAAAAATCTGCGGATACTGCGCTACGCCGACGTGCTGCTCATGAATGCCGAAGCCGCCAACGAACTGGGGCAGTCGGGCTCGGCCATTTTATACGTGAATCAGATTCGGAGCCGGGCCGGTTTGCCGCCCACCAAAGCTGCCGGGGGCAATGACCTGCGGCTGGCTATCTGGCAGGAACGCCACGTTGAACTGGCGATGGAACACGACCGCTTTTTCGACATTGTGCGGC
>JACMPG010000232.1 GCA_014377625.1 Spirosoma sp. | reverse complement strand
TTCGGCGTCGGCGCAGGTAGCCGAGATTCAGCGGTTCAACGTCAACCGCGATTTATCGACCAATGCCGATCAGAATAATTTTTTGCTTCAGCCCTACGATCAGATCATTGTTCGGCGGTCGCCCAATTACCTGGTGCAGACATACGCAGCCGTTGAGGGCGAGGTGATTTTGCCGGGGCTGTATGCCATTCGGAGTAAAGATCAGAAGGTGTCGGATCTTATCGGACTGGCGGGTGGCCTATCGCCCCAGGCTTACGTTGAAGGAGCCACACTGATTCGGCGAGTCACACTGAGCGAAGACGAATTGGCCCGGCGCAAGCAATCTATCGAAGAGGTATCCAATAACGTCGTTACGGGCAAAGCAGTTGTCGAAACCGAGGAAATTTCACCTGACCAGCCGGAATCAATCAATATCAATCTGAAAAAGATTCTGGACAGTCCTAACTCGGCGGAGGACATGCTGGTGCAGGAGGGTGATATTCTGCGCATCCCCAAGCTGCTGGAGACTGTACGGATACAGGGTGAGGTTATGCTGCCCAACACGGTGAAGTTCCGGTCCGGGCAAACCTTCCAGGACTACATTAGCCAAGTGGGTGGTTTTACAACAAAATCGCAGCGTAGAAAATCCTTCGTCGTGTATGCCAACGGCTCCGTTGACCGGACGCGCAAATTCATGTTCTTCAACGTGTACCCACGGGTATCTCCCGGCTCGGAAGTTGTTGTGCCGAAGCGGACAGCGTCTAAACTTAGTCCACAGCAGCTACTAGGGTCAGCTACGGGTATCGCTTCATCACTGATCACGCTGATTGTTACTGTACTGGCCCTGTCTCAACTCCGCAACAGAACGCCGTAACTGCTCATTCCTCTCTACTACATGGAACAGACCAACACAACCCCAGCGCAGCAACAGGACACCTACCCAGGCCGCCCGCTGCCACCCGATCAGTTCTCACCCAAGTCGGTGTTGCTGCAACTATTCAAGCTCAAAGACGTAGCCAAACGTAACTGGAAAGTCCTGATAGGCTCGCTTATCATTTGCGGGCTGATTGGCTATGCCTACGATTATTTCAACGAAAACAAACCACTCTATACGTCTTCTATCCTGTTTAACCTCGGCGGGGGCTCATCGGGAGGAAGTTTCGGGGGGGGAGATCTGGGTGCCCTGGCCAGTGCGTTCGGTATGGGGGGCGGGGCTTCTGACGCCAATATTTTTTCGGGCGACAACTTCTTGGTCTATGCCCAGTCCCGGCCCGTTGTCGAGAAAACGCTGATGCACCTGGACACCATTTACGGCAAGCCAGTTTTGCTGGCCAACTATTATATCGAGAACAGCGGCATCCGTGATAAGCAATGGGAAGACAGCGACACACTACGGGCATTTCGGTTCACGCAGGCTAAAAAACCCAGCGAATACACGAAGTTAGAGCAATTGGTCATGTCGCAGATCTACGCCCGCATCGGTACGGAGATAAGCGTCTCGCAACCGGAACGTAAATCATCGTTCATGCAAATTTATTGTGGCATGGAAGACGAACAGTTAACAGCTCATTTCCTGACCACGCACCTCAAGACCATCGAAGAGGACTACCGGCAAAAGGAAACCAAGAAAACCCGCGAAATGTATGACCTGACCAAAAAGCGGGCCGATTCGCTGCTCAGCGTAATGACGGGTACGGAGAACAAACTGGCCCGGTATATGGATCAAAATCAGCAGATGGTCGTGGCACAGGGTCGGATCACCGAAACTAAACTGACCCGCAACTCAACGTTCCTCTCTACGCTGTACTACCAGACGCTGCAACAACTGGATGCCATCCGGCTATCGCTGATTCGGGAGGCTCCGCTGTTTACCGTCATCGAACCCGTTGCGTTTCCGCTGACCCGCACGGGCGTTACGCCGTTAGGTCTGCGCCTGGGCATTGCACTGGGTGTTGTGCTGGGCATCATCATTATTTTCCTCCGCGAAACTTACCGCAGCATCATGCGGGAAGAGTAACCTTCGTGGTTGTAAAGTTGTATAGTTATAAAGTCATACAGTTGTGTAGTCGTGCAGTTGTATAGTTTCTCAGGAGGCAGCCCACTTTACAACTGTATGACCTTATAACCGCAGTGGCGGACTACCTACAACTTTCTTCTGTTTTGAAAACGTACGAAACAATCATACAGCCGGGACGCTCAGAGCGTCATTACTGGCGCGACCTCTGGCGCAATCGTGAACTGATGTGGATTCTGGCTATGCGCGACGTGTCGGTACGGTACAAGCAAACCGCGCTCGGTACGGCCTGGGGTCTTATTCGCCCCCTATTCACCATGATGGTTATGGTAATCGTATTCAGCAAGATCGCCAAGCTACCCCCAGATCCGGGAGTTCCCTACGCGCTTATGGTGCTGGGCGGCATTACAATCTGGACGTTCTTCTCAACGGCTTTTTCTCAGATTAGCAGTAGCATCCTCATCAATGCCAACCTCGTTACGAAGGTCTACTTTCCCCGGCTCATCATGCCCATCAGCGCCGTAGCCGTGAGTTTTGTCGATTTTCTCGTTTCGCTGGGTCTATTCATTCTGCTGGCTATCTACTACCAGTTTCTTCCTGACTGGCATCTGCTGCTACTGCCGTTTTTTATTCTGCTGGCTATTCTGGCAGCCTTTGCGTTTGGTCTTTTCTTCGCCACCATCAACGTACGCTTTCGCGATGTGGGGCAGTTGATTCCATTCATAGTGCAGATCGGCTTTTACGCCTGCCCCATTGCCTATACCAGCCGCACAGTGGCAAATGACTGGTGGTATCCTATCTACATCCTTAACCCAATGGTGGGTATCATAGACGGATTCCGGTGGTCACTGCTGGGCGAGAAATCGTTTTTCAATCCACAAAGTCTGGTCACGTCGGTGGTGATTATCGGCGTTTGCTTAGTTTTGTCTCTGTACTTTTTCCGCAAACGGGAGAGTACGTTTGTGGATGATATTTAAATTTGGGGTGTAGGGTATAAACAACAGGGAGTAATCCTGACAATAACCGGTCTGTGCACCTTATACCTTTATTTACCCCTTGTACCGTCTTTCATTATGGCTGTCATCACCGTTGAAAATATAAGTAAGCAATACATCATTGACCATAAAAAAGGCAAAGGTGGCACAACCCTGCGTGATGTCATTACGAATAACATCCAGTCTATTTTTGGCGGAAAGAAGCAGCAGGAAGAGCTGACCCACGAAGAATTCTGGGCCCTGCGTGACGTCAACTTCTCGATTGAGCAGGGCGACCGGGTTGGCATTGTAGGTCATAACGGTGCAGGGAAATCGACCATGCTCAAGATTCTGAGCAAGATCATCGAACCCACTACGGGTACCGTCAAAATAAAGGGCCGCGTAGCCAGCCTGCTCGAAGTAGGTACGGGTTTTCACCCCGAACTGACGGGCCGGGAAAATATTTTCCTTAACGGCGCGCTGCTGGGTATGACCCGCAGCGAAATAAAACGGCAGTTCGACGAGATCGTGGCCTTTGCCGGGGTGGAGAAGTTTCTGGACACACCCGTGAAACGCTATTCGTCGGGTATGTACGTGCGGCTGGGGTTCGCTATTTCGGCCCACCTCGATCCCGAAATCATGATTGTCGATGAAGTGCTGGCCGTGGGCGATGCTGAATTTCAGAAGAAGAGTATCGGCAAAATGCGCGACAACTCGGCCAGCGGTCGTACCATCATCTTCGTGAGCCATAACCTGACTGCCGTACAGGCTTTGTGCAATAAAACGCTGTATTTCGAGAAGGGAATGCTCATTGAGCAGGGCGAAACCAATGAGGTGATTGCGTCGTACCTCAGCAAAGTGTCGCGTACGCAGCTGGTACGACAGTGGGACACGCCCGAAGAAGCACCCGGCAACGATCTGGTCCGGTTCCGGCGTGTTGAACTGATTCCTGACTATCCCGAAGATACGACCCACATTGACGTCCGAACACCCATGAAGCTCCGCTTTGAGTTCTGGAACATGATGGACCATGCCAACCTGAACCTGAGTATGCACCTCAACTCCCTGACGGGCGAATGCATTTTCAACGTCGGAACGCGGTCGCAGCCCTACGGCAAAGGGCTGATTGCGGGCGAGTGTACCATTCCCGGCTATTTCCTGAATGATGGGTCGTACACGGTTTCGGTCATGATCGTAAAAGATACGGTAACGCCCCTGTTTATAATGGACGACGGGCTTACCTTCGACGTAGAAGATTACCGCGCCGGTATTGCCTGGTACGGCAAATGGCCCGGCTACGTGCGCCCGCAGTTTCCGTTCGAGATGGAAATGATGGAACCCGTCGTCAGTGAACAGTAATCAGTTACCAGTTATCAACTTCGTCTGCGGATTGATGACTGTCTATCTGTCACGAATCACTGATAACTGATAACTGATAACTGAAATGATTAACGTTACCAAATCATACCTGCCCGATTTAGCCGAATACACGGCTTACCTAAAAGGAATCTGGGACCGCGTGTACCTGACCAACGATGGTCCGCTGGTGCGGGAACTGGAAGATCAAATAAAGGCGTATTTAGGCGTTCGACACCTGAAATACTGCACGAATGGCACCGTTGTGTTGCAAATGGCCCTTAAAGCCCTCGACATCACAAAGGAAGTTATTACTACGCCGTTCTCCTACGTAGCCACAACCAACGCGCTGCTTTGGGAGGGTTGTACGCCCGTTTTCGCCGATATCCGTCCCGATGATTTCAACATCGATCCTGACGCCATTGAGCCGCTCATTACGCCCAACACGCAGGCCATCATGGCCACACACGTGTATGGCAATGCCTGCCGGATCGATCAGATTCAGGCCATTGCCGATAAATACGGGCTGAAAGTTATCTACGACGCGGCCCATACATTTGGGGCGAGTTATAACGGTCGCTCTATTCTGAGCTACGGCGATTTGAGTACGTGCAGTTTCCATGCGACCAAAGTATTCCACACAGTAGAAGGCGGCTGCATCGTAACCGACAATGATGAGATGGCGGAGAAACTGCATTTTTACCGCTCATTCGGTCATCGTAATGACGACTACCGAAGCATTGGCATCAACGCCAAAAACTCCGAACTCCATGCGGCTATGGGTTTATGCGTATTGCCCAAAGTGCCGGAGTTGATTGCGGCCCGCAAGACTATCTTCGATCAGTACTCGGCCCGGCTCGACTTTTCCAGAATAACCCGCCCCACCCTATTGCCGGGCATGGACTATAACTATGCCTATTATCCCGTTGTGTTTGAGTCGGAAGAGACGTTATTGCTGGTCTTTGATGCATTGCAGGCGCAGGAGATTATAGCACGCCGGTATTTTTACCCGTCGCTCAATACGCTGCCATTCCTGAAAAGTTACCAGCCGTGTCCGGTTTCGGAGAGCGTTGCCCGGCGGGTACTGTGTTTACCCCTGTACCCCGGCCTGCCCGAAGCCGACGTAGACCGCATTGCCGGTATCGTAAACGAAGCCCTTGTTTTATCGGGTGTCGGGGTATAGTCCTGCCTATTACCAGAACACGGTGTTGATCCTGACAGATACTTGTCTGTAATTTGACGGTATGATTGCCACTACCCCCCCGCCCCCCTACTACGCCGTAATCTTTACGTCTGTCCGTACCAACGTGGCAGATGGGTACGCCGATACCGCCGAACGTATGGTTGGACTGGCCCACGAGCAGCCCGGTTTTCTTGGTGTAGAGTCAGCCCGCAACGACCATGACGATGGATGGCCCGGTATTACCGTTTCATACTGGGATAGTCTGGACGCCATCCGAAACTGGAAACACCACGCTGAACATCAACTGGCGCAGGAGCAAGGTCGTGTGTATTGGTACAAAACGTATAAGACCCGCATCTGCAAAGTAGAGCGTGATTATGAATTTTAGAAGGGATATCCAACACCGATATTAAAAACCAGATTCTGCTTACGCCAGGCCGAACTACCAAAGTCAATCTGGTTAATGACCCATTCGCTACCGTTGGTTTTATAGGGTTTGCGCAGCGGAAAGGCCAGATCAAGCCGGATTAAAAAATAAGACAGGTCAATGCGAACACCTACGCCTGTACTGACCGCGATTTGCTTATAGAAATCCTTCGTAAACTGCCCCGCTTCTCCGGCTATTGTGGTACCGTAGTAAGTCCAGATATTACCGGCGTCTACGAATACGGCGCCTTCCAGATATTGCCCAAATTTAGCCCGCAGTTCAGTGTTAGCTTCCAGGCGTATGTCGCCCCCACCGTCCTGGGTTGTAAACCGGTTTTGCAGGGTATCACGCGTTACTAAACCGGGGCCGATAGCGCGGGGCCGAAACCCCCTGATACTATTGCTACCACCCACAAAATACTGACGAATCAGCGGCATGGTCTTATCGATGGAATTACCATACGGTAGCCCCAGCCCCACAAATAACCGATTGGCCAATGTTACACCCGTACCCAGCCGGCGGTAGAGCCGCCCGTCAGCATCGAAGCGGACATACTGCGCAAAGGGAACGCTGAAAATCGTTTTATCGCCCACATCGTTCCTGTTCCGAATCAACAAACTGGCCAGGTTTCCTGATGCTTCCAGATTAGTTGTGAGCCGAAACGTGGTTGGTCGATTGCTCTGGAGTGAAGAATTGTAATTGAACGTATATAAGGAACTGGGCAGCAGCTGCTCAGAATTAAGAATATTGACGTACTGCGTAAAAATAAAAGGGTTATTGGCTGCCGAATCGGCAAAAGCCTGACTAATGTTCGATGGCCGGACGTACGTTATGTTGAAGGGCTGGAACGTATGCTCCACCTGCTGATTTTGCCGCCATGAATACCCAAATGTTGTCTGGAACGAATTCAGGTTATACAGATTCCCCCGGATAATGGTCTGGTAACTCAGCGTAGCAATAGTTTTGGGGAGAGCCCGTTGGCGGTCGTCCTGTCGAAAGCGAACGGGACTCACCAAGCGCGGAAAACTTAGCTGCACATCGGCTCCATACCGGTAGTTTGTTATTCCCTGATTACCCGCATTTATCTGAAATTCGATACCGCTATTCAGGTTGACCGTAAGTAGCTCGGCCCGTTTCAGTGCATTCCGGTTACGCCAGCTCAGCGTCACCTGCGAACCCGTAAAGTTGTTGGAACGCGAGGTGCCGTCGATCTCAAAGCGGACAGACTTGGCTTTATAGGGCGTAAGGTAATAGTACAGATTCAGCAACGCCGAATCTCCCTGCTGAACGGGGCTGAACCGGTTACGGACAAACTTAAAAGCCCCCACATTAACAAACCGGGACAGGGTCAGATCCTGCGCCCGGCTATTATAGAGTTTGCCCGGCTGCACCGTCACTACGTCACGAAACAGCTTGGGATTGAATTGCTGACTCGAATCGACAACGGTAAGCTTTTGCTCGGTTTTGTAGGCCAGGCTGCGGTTTGTATCGGTCTGGGCGGTTGAAAGGTTGTAGTTCGGATAGATAAATATATCCCTGATGTAGTACGGTTCGCCGGCGGCCACGGGCATATCGGGCTTGACGTACATATGCAGGGCCGTTTTGTGGGTAACGGAGTCATTATCGGCCAGTGCTGCGGTATATTCAGGAATGAAGTAGAAGAATCCACGCTGCTTCATAAACTGCCCAATACGTTCGCGTTCCAGCTTGATATTGTCGAGCAGATATGGATCCCCTTTTTTCAGGATGGTTTCTCTGGCCGACGCCTGGAATCGCTCCTTAAAAAGTTTCGACTGTACCAGCGTGGTATCGTACAAAAAATCGACCGAGTCAATGTAGAACCGTTGCGCTACGTTTGCCGCATAAACGCCCCGCGCCCTATAACCGCCTTTATCGACAATCTGACCCGTTACCTGCGATCCGAAATACCCCTGATTTTGCAGATACGCTTCCCAGACCGGGATATTGGCCGTAATGACACTCGCACTGGCAAACACCGGCTCCTGACCAAATTTACGCCGGAACCATGCCCGGAAGCCATTCTTTTTGGGAGTCCCGAGTAGATAATAGAGTCCCACTTTCCAGGGATAACCAAAAATCTGGGAATTAGGCTTAGGCCGGGCCAGTTCGGCCAGTTGATCGCTGATTAATTCCTGCTCCGATTTTGACACCGTCGAATCAGCCCCGATGGTGATGTCGGTACCCATGTACAGCCGCTCTTTGGCGGGCAGCTTTTTGGCTAAGTTACAGCCGTTGAGCAGCAATACCAGGCCGAAACAAAGTACCAGCGGCAATCGACCAGTCAAAAGAAAAATACGTGTATTCGTTACCTTCATAGTTTTTGACGGGGAATGATCATTCATTGCAACTTGTCCGCCGATTTGTTGAACAAACCCGCCAGCGTGTTGTAATCGAACGTAATTACAAAGCCAACGCCAGTTTCAATAACGTAACCATCCAGTACGGCCTGATAGTCGTTCTGACGATAAGCACGCAACACGTACCGGCCGTTGGGCGTGACTTTATAGTTGACCGAGATATTGTCGAACACCTGATTCTGCCGGGTAGCCGTCGATCCCGAATTGTCGAGCAAAAAGTTTTTGCCGACCGATACCGTCACGCGTCCATTGGCGAAACTCTTCGACAGGCCCACCGCCAGATCAGTACGAACGCCATTGCTGGTACCACCCGTGTTGGCACTGCCCGACTGAGAGAGCAGGTTAAAATCTACGTCGACAATACCGCTCAGCGCGTTTGACGCCAGCCGACCCAGTTGATCAGACACCAGTTTGCTCACACTGGTAAGAGCCGCGTTCTGCGCCGTACCACCCAGACCACCACCCGATCCGCCAGAGAAAAAATCCGACGTATTTTCGGGCAGAAACCGCCCCAGAATCAGCAGCGCAAACACCTGCTTGTTGATTTGCGACTGATCCTGACGTAGAGATTTCAGCTTGCTCTCGATAGCCGTAGCAAATGGACTCGACGAAATACCACTGCTGTTGTTTTCTAATTCGGGCAGGCGAATGTCGAAGTCGAGTTTGGGTTTGGCAATATTATCGCTGATGGTCAGCGCTACCACAAACGGAAGCTTACGCTTGAGTGCATTAGCATCGATATTGGTCGATTCGTTGGCGATCAGGTCGGCAGGCGGAACCTCTACTTTATACAGGGCCGTCATGTTGATATCAGCCTTAAGCGGGTCTCCGGTAAAGTTGATATAGCCGCCCTTCTGAATTTCGAACTGGCGTTTCAGCACTTCGTACGTCAGTGAGTATTCGCCCTCCGTTACGTCGTAGCGGCCCAGCACGGCCAGGTTACCCGCTGCGTCAATGCTAACGTTCAGTTGGGCGTTGCCCCGCGCCCGCAGGTAGTCGCCGTTGAGTTCATCGATCACAATGGTCAGTTCCGATTTTTCGTCTATTTCCAGATCAAGCGAGATGTTGGAGTTGGCCAGTTTGTCGAACGAAAGCCGTTTAATGGACGTGGTATCGGTTTTGGGTCGATAGATGTATTGCCGCAGAGCCAGTGAATCGCTGTGGTCAATAAACGTCACAATGTCCTTACCCACGTCTGCCCCCAGCTCATCGTCGGGTAGCACGAGCGAGATGTTGCTGCCTTCATCGAGCTTGATTTTACCCGTTACTGATGCGTCGGCCCCTTCGCCCTTCACGCGCAGGTCGAGGGTGGCAGCCGCCCGCCCGTAGGCAAATTCATTGTCTTTACGCGAGGCATTCAGCACCAGAAAATTATTGGCCTGAATGCGCAAATTATAGGCCGCGTTGGGCAGGTTTTTCAGCACAACGGTACCATTGGTTGTGAGTGCCTGCCCGAGTGTATCCATCACGGCAAAATTATTGAAGGTAATGGTCTGCCCCCGGAACAGGATACTTTCGTCGTTGATGCGGTACGTAGCGTTAAGCTGTTTGATATTAAACGCTACTGAATCGAAGGCAATGCTGCCGTTGGTCTGCGGATTATCCAGCGAACCTGCTACCTTGAGGTCGCCGGTAAGTTTACCCCGCGCCTGTCGGAGCTCGCCAAAGCTGAAGGCTTCAATGGTACGGGCGTCGAGCCGTTTAAGATTGATGGCTAAGTTGAGGGCGTCTTTGGCATTTTCGGGGTTGTAAAACCCTTCTATTGTGGCGTCGTTATACTGCCCGGTCAGCACTGTATTCACGCTGATGCGTCCGTCCGGGTTGTTATTGAAACGGGCGGTCAGGTCGCCGATCGGCTGCCGCATCACCCGCAAACTATCTACGTAGACCGAACCGGTAAAGGCCAACTGGCTGTCGTCGCTCAGGTAGTCCCGCACAATAATAGTACCGTTCAGTTGCCCATTGGCTAACGTCGTGTCCTGTCCGGCCAGCTTGGCCAGATAGCCAAGATTAACATCGCGGGTAGTTATGCGAATGGGCGCGTTGGGATACTGCTCGGTGCTGCTGATGTTGAGGATTTGTGGTCCCGACTGCAGTACAATATTATCAATCAGCACGCCATTGGGACCGTACTCCGCAAAGCCGGTAGAATCGGTTTGCCAGCGTTCGTAGTTGGTGAGCAGCCCGCTGCGGGCGAACTGAAACCGGTAGCTACTGTCAACAATGCTGAGCGTACCGGCCAATCCAAACCGGTCCTGATCGACCGAATCTTTATTGACGACATCAAACCGGAACTGATTGTCAGCCGCCGTGCCGGTCAGAAACGTTTCGCGGAGGTTATAACCGTCATAGCGTATACCATCGATTTTACCATTGACCGCCAATTCGTTTCCCGTACCGTGCAGGGTCAGGTTGGCGTTTTTGACCGTAATGGTATCATAAATTATGGTGCCGGTGCGGAGCGTGGCCGAGAGTGTTGTGTCGCCCGTAAACCCGTTGCGCTGACTATCAACAAAGGCCGTCAGTCGTACCGTATCGAGCCGGGTCAATGCCGGTAAAAACGCTTTGAAGAGCGGATTCTGGTACGCTTTCAAATTAGCCGTAAGGGCATAGGGCGTCGTGACCGGCTTATAATTCAGGGTAGGAAGGACAATGTATTTGGCAATCTCGCCCGCTACGATGTCGTACAGATTAGCGTACTGAAACTGCCCGTTCAGCATAAACCGGGCGCCCGGCAGCTGCGCCAGCACCCGCTTCGTATCGCCGGTAGCCGAAAGCCGCGCATACAGCGAATCGACGGGATAATTTTTACCATCGAGTGTCACGACCGCATCAGCCGCCGATACCGTACCGACAGGCCGCTCAGGATCGACCGTGGCCATATCGAGCAGGATTTTTCCTTTCAGCGAGAGCGGATCGGCGTAAAAGCCCAGTGGCTTGAGGTTTAACTGGCTCAATACCACCTGCCCGTTCACACTCGGAAACTCCGGCTTCAGATTGACTTTCGTATCGAACGTAGCCTTAGCGTTA
>JACMPG010000231.1 GCA_014377625.1 Spirosoma sp. | reverse complement strand
GTATGAAGCGGTATCGCGTGTTGACCAACCGGGTACGTTCGCGGAACTGGTCGGGTTTTGACACGAAAGTAGAAGTGGGTGCGGGCCTGTGGAATTTTTATATAACTAATTGACAATCAAAGAAGCAACAAGTCTAATGTACGGCGTTACGGCATCTCCGGCATTTTTAGGGTATTCTCCAGCAGCATAATACCCGCGCCGGGTTTGCGCCAGTACTCCATTAGTTTGGCGTATTTAGGATCGACGGAGCGGTAGAAAGAGCCGAGCAGGATGTCATCGTCGCCATCCTGGTCCACGTCGCCTGCGCTCACGAGAAGCCATCGGCCCCGGTTGGCCATCGGGAAGGTTTGCGGTTTAAAGGTCAGCCCACCGGTGTTCTCGAAATAGACAAAACTCTGGATGGGCTTCTGCGCAAAGTCAGGAAACTGGGCAATGGCTGCAATGTCCAGGTCGCCGTCCTGATCAAAATCCCGCGTTACGGTCTGTGTAGCTCCGTACATCGGGAAGAAAAACGCTTCGGTAAACTTGAATTTCCCGTCGTTCAAAAAAATACGAATGCCGTGATACGGTTTCAGGATGATGGAATAATCGGCATTATCGCCATTGGTATAGACGAGGTCCGGGTCGCCGTCCTGATCAATGTCGGCCAGCTCGAGAAAGCTGGAGCCGTACACCGACGGAAACCGTAATAGCGTTTCTTTCTGAAACAGACCATTGCGCAGATTTCGATAGACGGCCACCTGCTCGTCGCCCTGACTGAGCAACGCCACTACATCGGGCCAGTCGTCGTTGTCCACGTCGCGTACAATAGCCATGCGGGCACCGGCTACTTCGTCCAGTACGTGTTCGCGGTAGCCGCCGGTAAGCTGCTTTTCGTGCCAGGTAAGTTTGCCGAGGTGATGACCAAACTGGCAGATGATGACGTCTTCACGGCCATCGCGGTTGAGGTCGGCGGTAGTCGAATAAACGGGGCGTTGCAGTTTATCGATCATAGCCGTTGGTTTGGTATTGCCCGCGATGCGCCGTTGCCAGCTACCCGCCTGCTGATCGTTGGGATTCAGAACGCCAATGGTCAGCAAATCCAGCAACCCGCTGCGCCCGGAGCGTACGCCTACCACTGGGCTGTCCATTTTTAGCGAATCGACGCGCCGTAGCTGTTTGTTCAGTGCATAGAGGTTACCCCGTGCATCGCCCGCCCAGGTCTGTTGCCGCACCGAATCGTACTGCACCAGCGTGACCATACCCTCAATGGCTCCGTCTGTCAGGCGGGCCCTGAACAGCGGCAGCGTGGGTAAAACGGGGGCGTGATCGGGTTGAGGGGGTAGTTTGTCGGGAGCGGAGCTGGTGTAATAAGCCACGATTTTCTGCCAGTCGGCGGGGTGCATCGTGGGATGGTCAGGAAAGATGTTCGCTTCAATAATCCGCTGACGTTCGCTGGGGTCGTCGTAGCGCATCAGTGCGGTCATCTGCTGATCGGACTGCCCCATGCGCAAAGCCATTTGAGTCAGTACGTTAGGCCACGTTTCTTTATCGAGCAGGGCCGGATCGGGCAGCAGGTGGCAGCTTATGCAGTACGCACTGGCCAGTTGCTGACCCGAAAGCCGGGTAGGGGTAAGGCTATCGGCAGATGCGGTTTGGGTATCCGAAGAGGTTGACTGGCAGGCTGGGAAAAGCAGCGAAAGGGCAAGCAGTATGCCCGCTAAACGAATAAAAATCATGCAGATCACTTTTCACAAAGGTACAACAAACGTAAACGGCCTTAATTTGCTGACCGTTACGTTTTCCTACACTAACTGCCATGAATTGTTTCGTTGGCGTCGATGTTGGCACCACCAACGTCAAAGCCCTTGCCCTGCCGCCTGATCTCAGCTGCGTGCTTGCCCACGCATCGGCCCCGGTCGAAACACTCCATCCTAAACCGGGCTACGCTGAGCAGGATCCTGCAAAGGTCTGGTCGGCGTTTCGGACGGTTATTGCCGATCTGACCCGGCAACTCACCCGTGAGGGGCATACCGTTACGCACGTAGCGTTCAGTACGGCCATGCATAGTTTGCTGGCTATGGATGCGCACGGCGAGTCGATGAGTAACGCCATTATCTGGTCTGATAACCGGGCCGAAGCCGAAGCAAAAGACCTCCGCACCACCCATGCTGACCTCGGTAATCAGATTTATCAGCAGACCGGTACGCCCATCCACCCCATGATTCCGCTGTGCAAACTGGCCTGGCTGCGGCAGCACGAGCCGCGTTTGCTGGCGCGGGCCGTGCGGTTTGGGTCTATCAAAGAATATCTGTGGTATAAACTGACCGGAAAGATTGAGGTCGATTATTCCATAGCCACCGCCACCGGCCTGTTCGATGCGGCCAACCGGCAGTGGAGCGAGCTGACCACCAACTACGCCGGGGTCCGGCCCGACCAACTGGCCACGCCCGTGCCAACCACCACGCAGCGGCCCCTGCAAAAAAGCCCCGAAACAGCCCGGCTGGGGTTGCCTGAGAATGTATCGCTGGTTATTGGGGCGTCGGACGGATGTCTGGCCAATCTGGGGGCGGGGGCCATCAAGCGC
Organism: Spirosoma sp.; assembly: GCA_014377625.1. Classification (GTDB taxonomy): domain Bacteria; phylum Bacteroidota; class Bacteroidia; order Cytophagales; family Spirosomataceae; genus Spirosoma. The sequence continues at coordinate 26,679 of JACMPG010000231.1, read as the reverse complement.
GGCACGACCACGCTGACCATTGGCACGAGCGGGGCCATCCGTCAGACCGTGCGCAAACCCCTGCGCGACGAACATGGGCGGCTGTTTTGCTACATTCTGGATAAAGATCACTACGTAGTGGGCGGACCCACCAACAACGGCGGTAACGTACTGGAGTGGCTCAGCGAAAAGCTCACCAAAGCAGACGTCAAGACCATTCTGACCGAAGCCGAAGCCATTCCGCCCGGTTCTGACGGGCTGCTGTTTTTGCCGTATTTGCAGGGCGAACGCGCTCCGCTCTGGAATGCCGACGCGCGGGGTGCCTACCTGCACGTAGCCTGGCAGCACACGCAGGCCCACTTTGTGCGGGCCGCGCTGGAGGGCGTTTTATTCAACTTGATGGCCATTAACGAGTTACTGATGCGCGAGACCGGCCCCACACGGGTCATTCACGCCAACGGGGGCTTTGCGCAGTCTACGTTTTGGGTACAGATGCTGGCCGATATGTCGGGCGTACCGGTGCGGCTCAACACCAGTAACGAAAGTGGCTCGATGGGGGGGATACTGCTGACGATGAAGGCCATTGGGCTGGTAAAAACACTGGACGAAGCCGCCAAACTCGTCACCTTCGGCGATACCTACGAGCCTAATCCCAAACGCCACCGCATATATCAGCAAACGTTCAAACAGTGGCAGTTGGGCGTGGGGAAGAATACATAACATTACCCTACGCAAACACCACGGCGTACTTCTTGCCCGGCAACGACCTGACAAAGCCCCGAAACTCCAGGCTGAGCAGCAAACTCGCCAGTCGTCCCATCGGAATCTGCGACTGCCAGCTTAACTCGTCGATGTGGAAGCTGGTGACTTGCCTGAGCAGAGATAGTACCTGACTTTCTTCGTCCGTTACATCTACGGGTAGGGGCGGGGCCTGATTTTTGCGCGTCGGCTGGTCGATGGGCGTGTCCCAGTTCAGAGTTTCGATGAGGTCTTTGGGGCTGGTGTATATCTGCGCTTTGTTCTCACGGATGATTTTGTTACAGCCCGCCGAAAACGTCTGGTTCAGTTGCCCCGGCACGGCAAAGACCTCGCGGTGGTAATTGTTGGCGTACTCTGCCGTGATGAGCGCACCCCCTTTGGCAGCCGCTTCGACCACTACTACCACATCGCTCAAACCGGCAATGATGCGGTTGCGGGCCGGAAACAGGTGGGCGTCGGGCTTGGTGCCGGGAACGCTCTCGGTCAGCAGCCCACCCTGCACCAGCATTTCCTGCGCCGTGCGGTGGTGTACGCTGGGATAAATCACGTCCAGACCACTCGCCATGACGCCAATGGTAGGCAGCTTGTGCGTTAGACTGGCGCGGTGGGCGGCAATGTCGATGCCGTAGGCCAGCCCGCTAATCACGCTCACATTGTAGGGTATGAGTGCTTCAACAATCTCGCTGGTCACGCGCCGACCGTAGTCCGTAGCCTGCCGGGTACCCACCAGCCCGATGGTGCGCGGGGCATTGAGGTTGGCCGTACCCTGAGAATACAGCAAAGCAGGAGCATCGTACAGGCTTTTGAGCCGGGCTGGGTAGGTTTTGTCGGTGTAAAAAAGGACCGTAGCGTTCAGCGATTCCAGCCGTTTCATTACGCGGTCGGCTTCGGTTTGTACGTCGGCTTTCAGGATGGCGCGGGCCGTAACCTCGCCCACACCGGGCACTTTGAGTAGCTTAGCCAGGGGCGACCTAAATACGTCGGGGGCCGAGCCGCAGTAGCTGATGAGCTGCCGGACAAGGATGCTACCTACGCCGGGTACAAGCGTCAGGGCAATTTGCTGGTGGGTATCGAACACGGTGGGTAGTAAAAAACAATAGTCTGCGCCTTAATCCGGTTTTAATCTTATTATTCCGGTAACGATGAGGTCATATTGGCGTAATAGGCTATAAGTAGCTTTGTGGAAACAAAAATAGACAACTTCTCAACTCTCCATGCGTACCAACAAACTTTTCCTGACTTCGGCTGCCCTGCTCTCTCTGTTTATGATGGGAGCCTGCAACACCGAAACCAACGACAATCCAGCTACGGTGCAGTCGGAGGTAGTGTTCAAGGATTACTCGGTAAACCCCTCGCTGGTGAAAACCCTGCCCGGTTTCGAGAATCTACAGGTCAACACGCTCATCAGCTCGGATGATGTGCTGCCCGGTTCGCCTAACTTCCTTTTCGGTGCTCAGCCCGACGGTGGTGACCTGCTCAAAGACCCCACAGGTGATGGCTACGTGCTGATCAACAACCACGAAATTCACCGGGCCGTATCGCGGGTGTATCTCGATAAGACTTTCAAACCAACCAAAGGTGAGTACATTGTTGACGGCGATGGTGGGCAGTGGCGGTTGTGTTCGGCTACGATGGCAACCCCGGCCATTCATGGCTTCGGTCCCGTATTCCTGACCGCCGGTGAGAGCGGCTCGGAGTCGATGGTGCACGCGATTGACCCTTTTGGTGCTGCCGACCTGAAAAATAAGAATCGGGTACTGCCCGCCCTCGGTAAGCAGAGCATGGAAAACGCTGTGCCGCTGCCCAAAGATGCATTCCCCGGCAAAACGGTCATCATTATTGGCGAAGATGACAGCAACGGGCAGGTGCTGGCCTACGTAGCCAACACGGTGGGCGACCTGCAAAATGGTAAGTTGTATTTCCTGCGTACCAAATCGCAGGAATCTGTTGAAACAAACCTGAAAGTAGGCACGACCTACGATGTAGAGTTTGTAGAAGTTGACGACGTAAAAACCTCGACAGGGGTGCAGATTGCCGCTCAGTCAGTTACGAAAAAAGCTATTCAGTTTGCCCGCGTCGAAGACGTGGATTACCGCAAAGGTAGCGCAGTCAATGGTCGGGAAATTTATTTCACCGCAACGGGCGTAAGCCAGGCTGACCGTAAAACGCCGGTCGATGGCAAGACAATGTGGGGTCGGATTTATAAACTGGTGTTGGACGCCAACAACCCACTGGCCGGTAAGCTGACCCCCATCATCGATGGAAACGTTGATCCGGGTAACAGCATCGTAAACCCTGACAATATTTGCGTGACCGATAACTTCGTCTATATTCAGGAAGACGGCGACTCGTTCTATATGGATAACAAACACGACGGACGTATCTGGCAGTACAGCATGGCCACGGGCCAGAACAAGCCCATGCTGGAAATGAACCACCGCCGGGGCGACGCAGCGTTTGAAGCGAAATATAACACCACTAAAACGACGCTCCTTAGCTCGTGGGAATACGGGGCGATGTACGATATTTCGGACCTCGTGAAAACGCCCAATACCTTCCTGGTGAACATTCACCCACACACCTGGCAGGAAGATAAATTCAAAGATGCCGACGGCTCTAAAGTGTCGGGCAACTGCGAGGGCGGTCAGGTAGTAATTGTTCGCGGCATTGCGAAGTAAGATAAGTTACACCATACGTATAGCCCTCTGCCTCACCGGGTGGGGGGCTGTTTTATTGCCTAACGTTATCAACCGATGAAAACCAGCCAACCGCTTCGTTTATTATTGTCCGTTTTGCTGACAACGGCCCTGTTTGTTGGTCTTGTCAGCATGATCTCGCGCTGGAGCCGACCACAACTCAGCCCCACCGAACAAACCAAAATTCAGGTTCAGGCGCATCTGCGAACCCTCGATTCGCTGACCCGGCGCGTACTGTTGCCCTTAGCCGAAACGAGTACAGCGACCGACTCACTCCAACGGGTATTTCGGGAATGCCGTACGGCCTACAAGCATATCGAGCCGTTCACGGAATACTATTTTCCGGCTACCAGCCGGTTAGTAAACGGACCACCGCTGCCCGAAATAGAGGTCGAAGAAACCAAGGCGTTTGAGCCGGGTGGTTTACAGGTAATCGAAGAATACATTTACCCCGAATTTGACCCTGCCAACCGCGACGAACTGGTGCGGGAAGTGCGCAAACTCCAGCGCGAACTCAGCGTGTATAAAACCCTCTGGGAAGCTACCGAACTGACTGATGCCCACGTGTTCGACGCCCTGCGGCTGGGTGTATTTCGGGTTATTTCGCTTGGTATCAGTGGATTCGATACGCCCTCGTGCCAGACTGCCCTGCCCGAAGCCGCCACAGTACTGGCCACCGTTCAGATGTTTATGACGCCCTACGCTACCGAAACGCCCGTCTTCGATTCGCTGCAAACAACGCTCAGCAACGCCCAAACGTACTTGCGAAAACAGTCAGATTTTGACGCCTTTGACCGGGCGCACTTCATCATCACCTATGCCAATCCACTCTCTAAACAACTGCTAACCTATCAAAAACAGCTAACCATTACGCCCCTGTCCGACAAACGGCCGCTCCGGGCTGATGCCGAAACGCTGTTCGCCAAAAACGCCTTCGACCCCGATGCCTATGCCGCAACGGTCGATGCTCGGATGAATCCAGCTAAAATCGAACTCGGCAAACGCCTGTTCTCCGACCCTGTGCTGTCGGGCAGTAACGGGCGGTCGTGTGCGGGTTGCCACCAGCCCGACCGGGCCTTTACCGATGGGTTGGCCAAAAATAAGACCCTCACTGGGCAGGGGTTCATCGGTCGTAATACGCCCACCCTGCTCAACGCGGCTTTGCAGGCCGGTCAGTTCTACGACCTCCGGGCGGCCTCGCTCGAAAACCAGTCGTTTGATGTTATTCATAATACTGACGAGATGCATGGTTCGCTGGCCGAAGCTGCCCAAAAATTACAGCGTAGCCCGGATTACGTAACGCTGTTTCAGAAGGCATTTCCACAGGCCAAAGAAGGCATCAAACCCACGCATATTCAGAATGCGCTGGCCGCCTACGAACGGACGCTGATCTCGCTCGACTCGCGTTTCGATCAGTACATGCGGGGAGATAAAGCAGCGCTCTCCGCCGAAGAACTGTACGGGTTCAATTTGTTCATGGGTAAGGCAAAGTGTGGTATCTGCCACTTCATGCCCCTGTTCAACGGTACCGTACCACCCGCCTACGCCGACAGTGAGTCGGAAGTAATTGGTACGCCCGTTTCTGCCGATGGCCGCCGTATCGACCCCGACCTGGGCCGTTACGCCCATACTAAACTCGACCCGCTTAAATACGCCTTCAAGACGCCGACAGTACGCAACGTGGCCAAAACTGCCCCTTATATGCATAACGGCGTATATCAGACGCTGGAGCAGGTCGTGGACTTCTACAACCGGGGCGGTGGTAATGGCCTGGGTTTCGATTTGCCCAATCAAACCCTGCCCGAAGGCAAACTGAACCTGACCAAACCAGAACAACAGGCACTGGTCGCGTTTTTGAGAGCGTTGTAAACATCTTCTGGTAAACCAAAGAAGGCCATCACTTCCAAGTGATGGCCTTCTTTGGTTGAAATTTGTCTGACCAACCTTATTACGGCTTGGCGAAGATTTTCTCATCGACCGGACCATTGATAGTCACCTTCGTAATCTTACCGGTAATAGGAGCGGGGGCCATGGGCGAGTTGATTTCACTGCCGTAGGGAATCGTCAGGCCCTCCACGGTCTGGTAGTCCGAGAACGTGGCCGAAATCTCGCCTTGGGGCGAGTTGCCTTTCATACCCAAAAGCTGGTAATTTCCGGCATCGACAAAGTAGTTGAATGCGCCTTCGGGCCGGTCCACTTTGAGGTTGAACGCGTCTTTGCCGTTAAATTGCTCTTTGCCCACCAGCGACACCGGATACCCGTCGGCTTTGACGTAAGCCAGCGGCATCATCTGTGGCTGGGTGCTGGTTTTAGCCGCTTTCATAGCCTCGTCGGGCATGTCGGTTGGGGTGGTACCACCCTGCATCGGGTTTATCATCCAGCCTTTGTCGCCGTTGAATACAGTCGTAATCTCCGACCCCATCACCGATACGTCGCTGCGCATTGACTTACCCACGACATAGACACTCTTAGCCGTCAGGTCATTGCCCATAATCGACATATTCTGCTCAATGCTCATGGTTTTGACGGCGGCAATCTTATCGGCACCGCCCAGCGCGGCTACGTGTTTGCTGATAATTTCGTCGGCAGTTTGGGCGAACGAAAGAGCAGGAATGGCCACAAGGGCGATTAATGTAATCAGTTGCTTTTTCATGAATAAAGTTAATTGTAACCTGATCAAAGGTACAAAATCAGTCATGAACTAACCCTGATTTTTAGGATAAACGGTTACGGAACCGAGTCAGAATTGCGCAAGAATCGGGTTGGTCGGTGGGGGGCATTTCCTGACCTTTGTTCCATACGAAAGCAACCGCTATGAACACCAGCAGTACGTACACATACAACCAGATTGCGCAGGTCATTGACCACCTCGTCACGTCCTACCGCAACCAACCCACCCTGCCCGAGCTGGCCGAGGCCGCTAACCTCAGCGCGTTTCATTTTCAGCGATTATTCACCGAGTGGGCGGGCGTGAGTCCCAAGAAATTTGGCCAGTACCTCACCCTCGAACACGCCAAAGCCCAATTACGCCGGGGCCTTGCACTAACCGACGTAGCCGAGAGTGTGGGCCTGTCCGGTACGGGACGGCTGCATGATCTGTTTGTGAGTATCGAAGGCGTTACGCCGGGGCAGGTCAAACAGGCGGGGGCGGGGCTGGTGTTGCAGTATGGGCTGTTCGACAGTCCGTTTGGTCAGTATGTATTGGGGAGTATCAACGGCAAGATTGCTCTGCTGCACTTTCTGAGCGATACTGACCCCACACCCGAAACACTGCTCCGCACGGCCTGGCCCGCGGCCACGATCCAGCATAACCCCGTTGCTGTACAACCGCTGGCCGACCGTATTTTTCCGACCCCTAGCCAGTTGGGTACGAGTCCCGACCAGCCCGTTTCGGTACTGGTACGTGGTACGGCCTTTCAGCTCAAGGTATGGGAAGCCCTGCTACGCATTCCCGAAGGGCAATTGGTCAGCTACGATCAACTGGCCAATGCCATTGGGCAACCCACGGCATCGCGCGCGGTGGGTACGGCCATCGGCAGCAATCCCATTGGGTATTTGATTCCGTGCCATCGGGTCATCAAAAAAACGGGCCTGTTTGGTCAGTACCGCTGGGGTGCCGACCGCAAACAGGCCATGCTCGGCTGGGAAGCGGCAAGAGCCGGGATATAAATGTACTGAGCGCAATGGCCTATCAACTTGAGCACCATACCGTGCCGACCGGCGTATACAACGGCAAGCCCGTTAAACTGCACGTAGTACAGGCTGGCCCTGCCGATGGGCCACTGCTGATTTTGCTGCACGGTTTTCCGGAGTTCTGGTATAGCTGGAAAGCGCAGATCATTCCGCTGGCCGAGCGCGGCTTTCGCGTGTGGGTACCCGATCAGCGGGGCTACAATCAGAGCGACAAACCAGCTGGTGTTGCTGCCTACGCCATAGATGAGTTAGCCGCCGACGTTGTTGCCCTGATCGACGCTGCCGGACGCCAGAAAGCCGTTGTGGTGGGCCATGACTGGGGGGCGGCTGTGGCGTGGTGGGTAGCGGCTACTCAGCCGGACCGTGTAGAACGGCTGGTGGTGCTGAACGTGCCGCATCCCGCCGTAATGAAACGGTTTGTCCTTCGCCAGCCGGGGCAAACGCTCCGTAGCTGGTACATCGGATTTTTCCAGCTTCCGTGGCTACCCGAAACCCTCGCCCGGCTGGGCAACTACGCGGCTCTGTCCCGAACGCTGCAAACCAGTAGCCGCCCCGGTACGTTCTCCGCCGACGATCTGCGGGGGTATCGTATAGCCTGGACCGGTGCCCTGCCAACCATGATAAACTGGTACCGGGCTGCCCTCCGCAACCCGCCCGCCCGCGATAGTACCGTCCGCATCGTAGTACCAACGCTACTGATCTGGGGTGTTCAGGATCAGTTCCTGAGCCGCCAAATGGCACAGCCCAGCATTGACCTCTGCGACACCGGACGGGTCATTTTCTTCGAGAACGCCACCCACTGGATTCAGCACGAAGAACCCGCCCGCGTCACGACCCTGATTGCTGAAGGATAAGGATGCGTTCTTGGACAGGACGTTTTTTGTGTTTACACTTGCCTGTCCTGTTCACCATCATCCGTATGAAATACCTTTCCCGTTGGGCCAGTCAACACGTTCGCCTTGCTGTTCTGCTCATTATCAGTTGCGAAATAGCTAATGCGGTCAATGGCCTGCTGCTGGGCATGAACCTGCTGACCACCTGGCCGGTGGGTGTTCTGGCCTTGCTGATGATCGTGTTGTTGGCCGGATTTGTTTACGGGCAAAGGCGACCGGCTCGTGTATCTGACGTGCCGTACTGGACAGGGCGACGCTGGCTGTTCGGGGCGTTTTTGGGTAATTTCCTGCTGTTTCTAACGCTGGGTGGTATGTGGGCCAGTCCGGGGCAAACCACTGTTGGCAGTCAGCCGGTTTGGGGAAGCAGCCGGACCGAAATACGTGCTGATACGCTCACTCCGGTCAAAAACGCTCCCTCGGTCAGCAATGAAGCCTACTATGTTGAGCAGACTGCCAAACCCAATCGGCAGGTTGGTACCCGCGTTGTGTTCGTACTGTTGTTTTTTACCGGTATTTTTCTATCTGGTTTGTTGGCTGCCCTGGCTTGTCAACTGGCTTGCGCCAGTTACGCGGGATATGCGGTCATTGTCTTTTTGCTGGGGGTTGTTGCACTTGGATTCGGCTTCCAGTTTCTGAGCCGTGCCTTCGAGAAAGTTATCCGACCCTGGCGGCAGATGAGCCGATTTGAGCGACGGCGGGTCAACCTGCGTGCGCTGCTTATGATGCTGGGCTTGTACGCCGTCACTATGTTAATTAGTCGACTTGGGGGACGCTAAACCGACGCGATGATTTCTTTCAATATCGACCCGCCTGGTCCAATTCGTTTTCTGTACTTGACGCAAACTCCAGCCTGGTGACTTGACGCGTTGTGAATCAGGCCCGATGAGAGGAATAATTTGGCTCTTCCAATACCCGATTATTTGAAATGATACATATCCATCTCTACCAATCCGCCGACGAAACCCCGCTGCTGACCATCTTTCGCAAAAACGTACCCGCAGCATTTGGCGAAAGCGAAGTGGCCGACTACGCCGATTTCCTGCGTGTCAATCCCGATCCGTATTTCGTGGCTGAGCATAACGGGCAGTTGGTGGGCGCGTGTGGCTGTGGCGTAAAAGAAGACGGCATAACGGGCCGGATTGCCTGGATTTTTACTGACCCTGATTTTGCCGGCGTGGGCGTGGGAAGTGCGTTGGTACGGCATTGCCTGGGGGAGCTACGGGCAAATCCTGCCGTTACGCTGATTGAATGCCGGACGTCGCAAGTGGCGTACCGATTCTTTGAGCATCTTGGGTTCGTATTGCAGCGCACCGAGCTGGATTATTGGGTACCGGGGTTTGACCTGTACGTTATGACGCTGAAGCCATGAACGGGCGTAGTAAGCGGGATTTAACCGAACTTTCATCAGTGCCGAATTTTTTAGTCGGATATTTCCCAAAAAATTATTCTGATGAACAGCAATAAGTTCACTAATTTCTTCGAGCGGTTTGCCTCCCGTGCCACGCAGGTTACTGGCTCCTCAACGGCGTTTCTGCTGGCTCTGCTAACCATTATTATCTGGCTGATCACGGGGCCGATCTTCGGTTACTCCGATACCTGGCAGTTGGTTATCAACACGGGTACAACGATTATCACGTTTCTGATGGTGTTTCTGATTCAGAAAGCGCAGAATAAAGACTCGCTGGCCATGCAGATTAAGCTCAATGAACTCATTGCCGTAAACCGCAAAGCCAGCAACCGACTCCTAAACCTTGAAGACCTGAGCGAAGTTGATTTACGCGCCCTGCATAAATTCTTTGGTACGCTGGCCGAGAAGGCCAAAGAAGAAGCCAGCCTCTCCGAATCGCACTCTATCGAAGAGGCCGAAGAGATTCACCTCGGAAAAGTAGAAGACAAACAGCAGCGCAAGCAGCAACAGAGTGCTAAGACCTCAGCGGCCGCCTGAGTTTTCTGGTACCGCTGCGGTGTCTACCTTTGGGCCATGAAGTGGATACCGCTTTTGCTGGTACTAACGCTGACAAGCAGCCGGGCCGACGAGCCGGTTGGTATGCGTTTTTTTGTGGGGTCGTGGCAGCAGGCACTGACCGAAAGTCAGCGTTTGGGCAAGCCGCTGTTTGTGGAGTTTTACGCCAACTGGTGTCCGCCCTGCCACCGCATGGCGCGGGAAGCGTTTCCGAACCCCGCCATTGGCAATGCTTTTAACCCGCACTTTATCAATTATCGCATCGACGCTGAAATTGGCGAAGGCCCGGAACTTGCCAAACGCTTTGCCATTGGGAGTTTTCCGACTACCCTGTATTTTACGCCTACCGGCGACATTGTTCATCGGGCGGTAGGCTATGCTGGTGTAAATTCAATGATCCAGCAGGTCAAACTGGTGCTGAAAATGCCGCCCATGCGCCGGGCCATCCGGCAGCAGCGTCGGCGTTCCTAACGTAAGGCCTGCCGGATTACCCCCTCAACGGTCAGGTTCGGGTCGGCCCGGAGCGCATCATCTACGCTTTTTTCGGCGGTGGCTTTTGGAAAACCAAGGGCCATCAGGGCTGCCATTGACTCATCGCGGGCGGGGTTGGCGGCTGTTTGGCGGTAGCTTGGGCCATCTGGCACTACGCCCGCTTTCTTCATCTTGTCGCGCAGTTCCAGAATGATGCGCTGCGCCGTTTTGGCTCCAATGCCTTTGATGGCCTGCACTGCCCGCACGTTTTCGCCGAGAATGGCCAGCCGTAAATCGGCGGGCTGCATGGCCGACAACATGCCGAGAGCTGTATTCGGCCCCACACCCGATACCCCCAGCAAATCCAGAAATAGCGATTTTTCGTCTGCCGATGCGAAGCCGTAGAGCGACTGCGAATCTTCACGGAAGAGGTGATGGATAAAGAGCTTTACGCGGTCGCCCCCGCCGGGCAGGGTGACGTAGGTTTGCAGCGATACATTGACCGAATAACCTACGCCGTGTACGTCGATAATGACGTTGGTGGATTCTTTAAAGGCGAGCAGCCCATCTAAAAAAGCAATCATTCAGCGAAAGAAACAGCTTGTTTTTGAGGTAATTACAATAGGGTAAAGATACGAAAAACCCGCGACGTTTCAGGCGTATCGCGGGCGTTCGGTATGCGTTCGGGGAATTGACGAGCTATGAAAATCAGCCAACCTTAAGCTTTTGCCCCGGCTGGAGGGTGTTGCCTTTGATGTGATTCATTTTCTTGAGTTGCTCAACGGTTAGGCCATCGTACTGGCGCACGATGTTCCAGAGCGTATCACCCTGCTCAACGCGGTGATAACGTGATTTGTAGCGTTTAGCAACGGTCCGTTTGGTAGGTTTGGCCGTAACCGCTACCGAAACCTCCTCACGAACAATGCGCTGAATCACGAGTTTCTGGCCCTTGTGCAGGTGCGTTGATCGCAGATGATTCCAGTGTTTGATCTCGGTAATGGTAACGTCGTAGCGGTTGGCAATAGCCGTGAGGTTATCGCCCCGGCGGGCCACGTAGGTTTGCTTACGAACACTGCGCTGCACAACCGTAGCCGCTGGTTCATCATATTCATCTTCCTCCTCGTCATCTGCCACCGGCTTGGCTTTCAGTGCCGAAGCGACCAGCACCGGCTCGTCGGTTTCGGTGGTCAGTATGAGTCCCGCCAGTGGGTTCGTATCGGTTGCTGTCATGCGGGCCAGCGGATTATCGGGCAGCGGGACCGTTTCTGTCTGGGCCAGCAAGACATGCGCCATCGCCACCGGCAACTGACTGGCCGAATCCATAACGACCTGTCGGCGACTTGAAAAGTACGCGTATTGCTGACGTGGCACCCGCAGCGAATACCGGTCGGTGTATTCAGGCAGGATGGTAGTGTTCAGGGCCGGGTTCAGCTTTTGCAGATCGGCCAGTAGCATAGTACTCTGCTTCGCGAAGGTTTCCAGATTGAAATAGCCCGATATCTGGATCGTATCGTTTGGAATAACGGCTTCGAGCGTATCGGCAAAAATACCGTGGTCGCCCGCGTGGTGCATGAAGTACGTAGTCGTGATAAACAGGGGTACGTAGGAGCGCGTCTCTTTGGGCAACTGATTATATACACTCCAGAACGAATTGCCCCCCGACCGGCGCATGGCCCGCTTCACGGCACCGGGGCCGCAGTTATAAGCCGCCAGAGCCAGGTGCCAGTCGCCAAAAATCCGGTATAGGTCGCGGAGGTATTTGCAGGCGGCTTCGGTCGATTTAACGGGGTCCATCCGCTCATCGATGTACTCGTCCTGATACAGCCGCATATCGCGACCGGTGCCGGGCATGAACTGCCATAGGCCACCCGCCCCGGAGCGCGACACCGCTCGTGGGTTTAGAGCCGACTCAACGATGGAAAGGTACTTCAGCTCGTCGGGCAGCTCATACTGCGCCAGCATTTTCTCGTAGAGTGGAAAAAAGACGGGTACTTTTGCCAGCATCCGGCGTATGTATTCGGGTCGTTTGAAAATGAAGAGGTCAACGTATTTCTGCACCGACTCGTGGTAGGGAAGGGCAATATCTTTTTCGAGCTTAGCGAGCCGCTGAAACAGCAGACTGTCGCGTACGGTAGTCAGGGCGGCAATACTATCCTCCCGGACAAGGGCCAGTGAATCAGCAGCAGGCGCAGTGGTTTGCGCAATGGTAATCGTTGAAAAGACACTGAAGAAGCCTATTGTCAGCAGGTTACGGAAGGGGAAGGTCATGCGGTCAATGAGGTTAGAAGGTAATGATAAATAGTGAATGATAAATGGGATTACGCCAGCCCACCTGCGTCAGGATAATTCATCATCAATAATTCATAATTCGTTCGCCCAACGCCACCAACTCACCCTCCCGGAAGGGCGGGGCCATGAGCTGCAGACCAATGGGCAGGCCATTTTCGTCTGTGCCGTTTGGAATTGACAACGCCGGATACCCCACTACATTAGCCTGTACGGTAAAAATATCGGCCAGGAATTGTTGCAGGGGGTCGTCGTTCTTTTCGCCGATGGCAAAGGCGGTAGTTGGTGTGGTGGGCGAAAGCAGGAAATCATACTGAGCAAACAGCCGTTCGGTTTCTTCACGAATGAGCCGCCGAACCTGCTGCGCTTTGGTGTAATACGCGTCGTAATAGCTGGCACTCAGCGCAAACGTACCGAGCAGAATGCGCCGACGGACCTCCGCGCCAAATCCGGTGGTGCGGGTTTGTTTGTATAGAGCCAGGAGTTCAGGAGCCGATTTGTCGCGGTAGCCATACCGCACTCCATCAAACCGGGAGAGATTGGACGACGCTTCGGCAGTAGTCAGAATATAGTAGACCGGCAGCAGTGAATTTACCAGCGATAACTGCACCGGCTCGACCGTATGCCCCGCGTTCCGAAGCGCGTCAATGCTACGCTGCGTAGCCTGGCGAATGCTGGTGTCCACGCCCGTACTCTCCACGCCGTCGCGCAGGTAGGCGATGCGAAGTTTTTTGTTGTCGGGAAGTTTAGCCCGGCTGTATTCCGCAATGGGCTGGCTCGATACGGTACTGTCGAACTCGTCGTGACCGGCCATGACTTCGAGGAGCAGGGCCGCGTCATGGGTAGTGTTGGCTATGGGGCCGATGCAGTCAAACGACGATGCGTAAGCCACCAGACCCCAGCGGCTGATGCGTCCGTAGGTCGGTTTGAGACCCACAACGCCACAAAAAGCTGCGGGCTGACGTACCGAACCACCCGTGTCGGAGCCGATACTGGCCAGGCACAAACCCGCCTGCACGGCCACCGCCGAGCCGCCACTGCTGCCCCCCGGCACCCGGCTGGTATCGACGGCGTTACGTACGGGTCCAAATGCCGAGTTCTCGTTGGCCGAACCCATTGCAAATTCGTCGCAGTTTTGCCGGCCAATGATGATAGCATCGGCGTCGATGAGTCGCTGGATGGCGGTGGCTGTAAACTGGGCTGTGAACCCGTCCAGGATTTTGCTGCCCGCCCGTAATGGGTGGTTCGCGTAGCTCAAAACGTCTTTGATACCGATGACCATTCCGACCAGTCGCCCCGCCGTACCCTTGCTGATTTTCTGGTCAATGGCGTCGGCCTGCTGACGCGATTCGTCAGTATATACGTCAGTAAAGGCGTTCAGATGCTGATGTTCGGCAATGCGGTCAAGGTATTGTTCTACCAGTTGGCGGCAGGTTACGATACCCGACTGGAGGTCGGTCTGAACGGCGGAAAAGCTACGGTAAAGAGTCACAAGAAAGCCTGATTTCTGGTGTTAACAGGACGTTAAAAACAATCCGGTTTGTCCTGATTCGGCAACGGCTGAATCGGCAACACCCCCAAACTTAAGCAGATCGGGCTGAAATGGCAAACTATGAAATGCAAAACGGCCACGTGGCCCGGTAGGGACCACGTGGCCGCTCAGAATAAAAAGACCGCGAATTACTTCGTTGTGTCGGTCTCTTTCAGGCTGTCTTCGATGTTCTCACGAACGTCTTTGGTAGCGTCTTTAAACTCTTTGATGCCTTTGCCAAGACCTCGTGCCAGTTCGGGGATTTTTTTGGCTCCAAATAACAGGAGCAGGGCCAGAAAGATCAGGATCATCTCCTGACCGCCTAAACCCATAATTGCGAAAATGCTTGCAGAAATCATGATTACCGGGATTTGAATGTATGCAAAACTAAAAAAAGTCTGTCGGACTATCGAATTAAATTACCCTAAACATACGCACAAATCCGCAGATTAGTTTGCTTGTTGCGCCATAAACTGCGAGTTAACAGTACAATTCGCAGATTCGTCAGGATAACCATCATACCTTCTTAACGTTAGCCAATCGGTATTGTTTTGATCGGCACACTACTACCGGCACGAGCGGCATTGCGTGATTGCTCCCAGGCCAGAAACGCATTGATATCGTCTTTTGCCGCGCTGAAAAGCCACAGTGTCAGGGCAATATCGTCGGTCAGGCCAATAATTGGCAACAGATCGGGGATGATATCGATGGGGTTCACAAAGTAAAGCAGTACGGCGATGATTCGGACAATGGTTTTCCACGGAACCTGCCGGTACTCGCCGGATGCGTAGGCTTTCAGTAATCGCGAAACAACAAGCAGTTGGGTACGAAACTGGGTGAAGCTCGCCCCCGATAGTCCCCCACTTTTATCCAGAACCCGTCTGATCAGGTCGAGCAGACTACTGGAGTTACGGGCGTAGCGAACGGCACCAAGTCCGGCTTTTTTGAAGAAGATGGAACGAAGTATTTGGGTAATGAATCGGGATTTTGCCATGTATGATGAATGAGTTCTGTGCTATAAACAACAGACAGGTCCCGGAAGTTTATCGGCCCGGCAGTTGGTTTGTGCAGGGCCAGACCTGTACTTTTGCGCTTCTGTTGTTAATCCTTTAATTCCGAATATAGTATGAAAGTGACTGTAGTGGGAGCCGGGGCCGTTGGAGCCACCTGTGCCGATAACATTGCCCGTCGTGAACTCGCCGAAGAAGTTGTTCTCTTAGATATTAAAGAAGGTGTCAGCGAAGGTAAATCGCTCGATATGCTCCAGGCATCGACCCTGCTCGACTGCGACGTAAAGCTAACCGGTTCGACCAACGATTACGAAAAGACAGCCAATTCTGACGTCGTTGTCGTGACGTCGGGTCTGCCGCGCAAGCCGGGTATGACCCGCGAAGACCTGATCGGTATCAACGCCGGTATTGTGAAGGGCGTAACGGAAAATATCCTGAAGCACTCGCCCAATGCCATTTTTGTCATCATCTCCAATCCAATGGATACCATGACGTACCTCGCGCTGAAGTCGTCGGGTATACCCAAGAATCGGGTAATCGGTTTAGGTGGTGCCCTGGATTCGGCCCGGTTCAAGACGTATCTATCGCTCGCGCTGAAGTGTTCACCCAATGACATTCAGGCCGCCGTTATTGGCGGTCACGGCGACACGACCATGATTCCGCTAACGCGCTTAGCCACTAAAGGCGGGGTGCCGGTAAGCCAGTTTCTGGACGAGGAAACCCTGAAAAAAGTAGCTGCCGACACGATGGTGGGCGGAGCTACACTCACGGGCTTGATTGGTACGTCGGCCTGGTACGCGCCGGGTGCGGCAGGTGCTTACATGGTGGAAGCCATCGTACGCGATCAGAAGCGCGTGATTCCGTCCTGCGTATTGCTTGAAGGCGAATACGGACAGTCGGACATTTGTATGGGCGTACCGGTGGTGCTGGGCCGCAGCGGCTGGGAAGAAATCATCGACTACAAACTCACCGACGACGAGCAGACCGCTTTCAACAAATCTGCCGATGCGGTGCGGAACATGAACGGCGTGCTGAGTACGCTGGGCGTTTAGTTTTTGTCATCTGTTGCGCGTCATTGACGGTCATTTCGACTGTTTTGTTATTCCTCAGAATGACAAAACAGTCGAAATTTAGTATCCGTACCAGTCGCCCCACCAGGCCGTGAGGTTTCGCCTAATTTCAGCTTCGCGGGCGTTTTGACCCGGTTCATAGAGTTTATGGCCTTTGAGGTCATCGGGTAGGAAATTCTGCTGGGCAAAGTTGCCTTCGTGGGCGTGAGCATACTGGTAATCTTTGCCGTAGCCAATCTGCTTCATCAGTTTGGTGGGGGCGTTGCGCAGGTGCAGCGGTACTGGCAAATGCGCTGTTTGTTCGGCCAGGGCAATAGCGTCGTCAATGGCTACATAACTGGCGTTGCTTTTGGGCGAAATTGCTAAATACACCGCCACCTGACCAAGAATAATCCGGCCTTCGGGCATCCCAATGGCGCGAATGGCCTGTACGGCCTCGGTGGCCATAATGAGGGCCGTTGGGTTGGCGTTGCCGATGTCCTCCGACGCCATAATCAGCATCCGGCGGGCAATAAATACGGGGTCTTCGCCCGCCACAATCATCCGGGCCATCCAATAGAGTGCCGCGTTGGGGTCCGAACCGCGCAGAGACTTGATAAACGCCGAAATAATGTCGTAGTGTTGCTCACCCGATTTGTCGTACCGGGCAATGTTCTGCTGCGCTACCGTTGTCACGACCTCGTCGGTAATTACCAGCGGGTCGGCCGATACGTGCGCTGACGCTACCAGTTCCAGCAAATTGAGGAGTTTGCGCCCGTCGCCCCCGCTCAGCCGAAGCAGCGCATCGTAGGACTCGACCGTGATTCGTTTCGACTGCAGAAAAGTGTCTTTGGCAATGGCCCGGTTCACCAGTTGCACGAGCTCGTCGCGGCTGAGCGATTCCAGGATATATACCTGACAGCGGGAGAGTAACGCGCCGTTTACCTCGAACGATGGGTTTTCGGTCGTAGCCCCTACCAGTGTAATCTGTCCTTTCTCAACCGCTCCCAGTAATGCATCCTGCTGACCTTTATTGAAGCGATGAATCTCGTCGATGAACACAACGGGCGGAAACATGCCGGGCCTGCCCAACACGTCGCGAATTTCCTTTACGCCCGAATTGATGGCACTCAGCGCAACAAACGGACGATTTACGGCTTCGGCCAACAAGAGGGCCAGGGTGGTTTTGCCCACACCGGGTGGTCCCCATAAAATCATGGAGGGTAACCGCCCGGCATCGACGGCCCGGCGCAGCGACCCGCCGGGACCAATCAGTTTACGCTGTCCAATGACCTCATCCAGACTGCGGGGCCGGACCCGCTCGGGTAAGGGCGTAGCATCGGTATTCATACCGCAAAGGTAAGCCGCGCGGATCGGTTACGCCGTTGCAACAGGAAGCCGATAAACTGAGCGAAAGCAATTGACTACACTACAAACAAAAACCCGGCAGCTAAAAGCTACCGGGTTGCGTTCAGGTTTAGGAATAATCAGGGTTAAAAAGAGACGGTTTCGGGCGTTACGTGGCGTTTGAGGTTGCCCATCGCGCCAAAGATGAGGTTATAGACTGATTGTATATTTATCTGCATGAGCGTCGAAATTTCCTCATTGCTCATATTTTGAAAGTAGCGCAGATGAACAGCTTCGCGCTGGCGTTTGGGAAGCTTATCGAGGGCCTGATGCAGGCATTCATTCATGAACGCATCCTCCTCGCAGGCAATCAGCAGGTTCTCGTGTGAGGGGTCAGCCCCGGCCAGCATGTCACCCATACGGCGTCCATTCGTTACATCGTCCTGACTGACCAATTTTTGCTCAGCGGTGATGTGCCGAACCAGCTTCCGTTTGATCGACGCCATCAGGTAAAAGCGCACTGATGTGGTCGGCCCTATCGTGTTTCTATGTTTCCAAAGTTCCACAAATAGATCGTGAATGCAGTCTTTAATTAACGCCCGATCTGTAGCAAAGTGGGCGCAGTAGTGATACAGTGACTGTACGTAGTTTTGGTAAAGCTGAGCAAATGCGTTTTCATCGCCAGCGCGGAACTGATTCCACAGGGTTTCGTCGTCGGGACCAGTCTTCGTACGGGAACGAGCCATAGTAGGATTTGAGGGGGTTAGTCAGCAAGCACTCTGTAAACATATCTACAATTTATTGACTTTTAATGGGTAAATGCAGAATTTTTTTTTGTGGACCCCTAATCAAGTACGACTGGGTTAAAATTGAATAGTTTTCCATCAAATAAGCCCATGTCGCTGAGTTTGAGTGCCGGAATGACGAGCAACCCCATGAACGAAAGTGTCATGAACGGCGCCGACAGTGTACTGCCTAAATCCTGCTTCACAAACCGATCGAGGACTGCATATTGAGTGGCTACATCATACCCATCGGCATCGGTCATCAACCCGGCTACGGGCAGGGGTAACAACTGATTGTCGGGTGTGGTGGTAATGTGTAGAAACTGTCGTCGGCTCATGAGTTCATCATCGTGTTCGTGCGGCTCCGCAGCGTTTACTGCCGACAGACCCCCTTTGGCGTCGATGATCTGATTGACGGCGTTACAGATGCTGGTATCGTCGCAGCCTACGGCAATGATGTTGTGCGAATCATGCGCTACCGACGAGGCCATGGCTCCGCGCTGCAAGCCGAAATTTTTGATGAAGGCTACCGCCGGAGGCATATCCTGATACCGGTTTACTACTACTAATTTGAGGATGTCCCGCGCCGGATCGGCGACAATCTGCCCATCAACAACGGTAGCGTCGAGGTGTAGTTGGTTGGTGATGAGTTGCCCGTCGAGGGCTTCGATGACGCGGATGCGGGAATTTTTGGAAGGGGCAGCCACCTCGAAATCCGTCACTTTCTTTGGCGAGCAGTTAAAATTGTTGACGTACTCGCTGCGCAGATCGGGAATGAGTGACTCGCCCGCTTCGGCCACGACCTCGCCGTTGATAACCGTTTGCCGAACCCGGAAATTAACCAGATCATCAACCACGATGAAGTCGGCAAGGTCACCTTCCTGTAGCAGACCCACGGGCATACGGTAGTGTAACACCGGGTTCAGACAGGCCGCCCGCAGCACCGACCAGCGCGGGTAACCTGCGTTAATGGCCCGCACCACCAGCTGATTGATATGACCCAAAGCCAGCGTATCGGGGTGTTTATCGTCGGAGCAGAACATGATTTGCGCTGGAAACTCGTTCAGGAGTGGAATCAGTGCGTCGAAGTTGCGGGCCGCGCTACCCTCCCGAATCAGGATGTGCATACCGCGCCGGGCCTTATCGAGACCTTCTTCGTAGGTAAAGCATTCGTGGTCGGTGCTGATGCCCGCGTCTATGTATTGCTGGGCATCGGCGCCGGTAAGGCCGGGTGCGTGACCATCAACGGGTTTACCAACGTTTTTGGCTATGGCAATTTTGGCCATCACATCAGTCTCCTGCTGCAATACACCGGGATAGTTCATCATCTCGGCCAGGTAGCCAATGTCGGGCAAATTCAGCAGATGCCGGACTTCTTCAGTGTCGATACGCGCTCCCGCGGTCTCAAACGTAGTAGCGGGTACGCAGGAGGGGGCGCCGAACATGAATTTGAACGGCACCCGTTTAGCTTCGTTCAGCATGTACTCAACGCCCGCTACGCCCAGTACATTTCCAATCTCGTGGGGGTCCGATACGGTGGCTACGGTGCCGTGAACCACCGCCAGCCGGGCAAACTGCGGGGGCGTCAGCAGTGAACTCTCAATGTGAACGTGGGCATCAACGAAGCCGGGCATGATATACGGTTGCCCGGGTTGTTCGGGACCAATAATGTCTATACGGACAATGCGATCCTGATCGAGTGTAATGCTGCCGTACTGAATGGTCTGGTTGAAGATGTTGAGAATATTGGCGGTCATAAACGGGTTAGATACGGATGAATAGATTTCGGCGGTACATCCACCGAAGAATCAGGTAAAAAATGGCCATTGTGGCCAGACCGGTCAGCAACGGCTCGTAGCCATCGCCAAACACCCGGAATGGCCCGTGGCCCAGGTGCGTGTGGAGCGTATCAACAATAAAGCCGTCGATGAGGTGGGCCAGGCAATAGATGGCAATCGAGTTCATACCCACAATAACCAGCGAAAACCCCGCTCGGCGAATGAACGGGTAGCGCGTACCGGCCAGGTCGATGAGTCCGTAAAAAAAAGCCATCAGCCAGCAGCAGCAGCCCCCGCTGAACAGCACCCAGGCGGGTGTCCAGATGCGCTTCACTACCGGGCAGATCCCCAGCGTCTGTAACAATAATCCTCCCAAAATACCGAGCAGCCCCGCCAGCAGCAGCCGCTGCACCAGGGCGGCCGGAAGTAACCCCGCCCGTAGCCACCGGCCCACCTGTAAGCCAAACAGCATAGTAACCAGCGTGGGTAAAAAACTGAGCGTAGCGTAGCCCCCTCCGTTAAACAGAAAGGGCGACTCGCGTGGAAACAGGTTGAGAAACCACGTATCGAACGCCCATGCCACGTTGTTGTTTTTGTTGAAGTGCGCCATCAGACCCGTGTAGTGCTGCGCCCAGTTATCCGGTACGCCCACCTGACTGTAATTGAAGGATGGACCGGGTAGCGGATACAGCACAAACAGGAGCCAGTACCCGGTCAGCAGCCCACCGAACGCCAGCCAGCCCGTACGGACGCGGGCATGGCCCAGTAGAAAAAGAACCGGATAACCCAGACCAATCTGTGTCAGTGTATCCTCGAAGGTGAAATTGGTTTGGTCGGCGTGAAGGGACCGCAGGAAAATTCCCAGCAAAATCAGAATCAACGACCGCCGAAGGGCGTGTCCAAACTGAACCGAAAACGACTGCCCTGTTTTGGCGCGACTAACTAGGGAATAGGGCAGGGCTACCCCCACCAGAAACGAAAACGACGGCTGAATCAGATCATGAAGGGAGCAGCCCGCCCAGGCTACGTGGCTTTGCTGGTTGCTTAGAAAACGCCACAGCGCACTTTCGGGAAAGGTTTCGTGAAGTTTGCTGAACCGCAGCACTTCGGCCACCATAAGCGTCATGACGAAGCCCCGATAGACATCCATAGACATCAGCCGACCGGCGGGCCACTGACGATCATGAACCGGTGCGGCCTGTTGCTGAGACGTAGTGCTACCTGAAGGAGAAGAAACGGGCGGATTCATATAGGCAGATGGTTGACTGCTCAAAAGTTGGGAATGGCTACCGAATTCGCAAGCTGGCCAACAAAGTTTCTGGTCAGGCCGGTATATTTTTGGTCAGAAATTCTCTCTTTACATACAGACTATAGCTGAATGTTTTCTCTCAAAAATAAAACGGCCCTTATTACGGGCGGAGCCAGCGGCATTGGACTGGCCATTGCCAAAACCTTCGCGCAGGCGGGGGCACACGTACACATCCTCGACCTCAACGACGAGCAGACCCGCGAGGCCGCCAGCGAAATCGAGCAGGCAGGTGGTCTGGTTACGGGTCATGTTGTTGACGTAGCCGATCAGCAGCAAACGGTTGAGGTGATTGGCCGGATTGCCACTCAGGGTCAGATAAACATCCTGGTCAACAACGCGGGGGTGTCGCACATTGGCCGGGCCGACACGACCACCGAAGCCGATTTCGACCGGGTGTTTCGGATTAATGTCAAGGGGGTCTATAACTGCCTGTTTGCCACCATTCCACATCTGAAAGCCAATGGCGGGGGAGTTATTCTGAACATGGCGTCTATTGCCGCCACGCTGGGACTGGCCGACCGGTTTGCGTATTCGGCCAGTAAAGGTGCGGTGCTGACCATGACATTCTCGGTCGCGCGGGATTATTTAGCCGACCGTATTCGCTGCAACAGCATATCCCCCGCCCGGGTCCACACGCCCTTCGTAGATGGGTTTATTGCCAAGAATTATCCAGGTCAGGAAGCCGAGATGTTCGAGAAACTATCGAAATCGCAGCCCATTGGCCGCATGGCCCAGCCTGGTGAGGTGGGTGCGCTGGCCCTTTATCTCTGCTCCGACGAAGCCAGTTTCGTTACCGGCTGCGACTACCCGCTCGATGGTGGCTTTACCCGGCTGAACGGGTAGAGCGTTACCCTGTAAAGACGTTTTTAGTTTAACTCGATTTTCCTGTCTGTTCACAAGCTCATCCGTATGAAACTTTTCCGCTTCGGTCCTCCTGACCACGAACATCCCGGTGTTGTACTCCCCAATGGTCAACATATCGACGTCACCCACTTTGGCGAAGATTATGACGAGTCATTCTTTGCCGCCGATGGCCCTGCCCGGCTAGCCCACTGGCTGGCTGCCCACGCCCAGAACTGTCCCGAAATTGAACCCGATACGCGCTTTGGTCCGTGTGTAAAGCGACCGTCCAAGATCATCTGCGTAGGGCTGAACTACGCCAAACACGCTGCCGAAACCAACGCGCCCACCCCCGCCGAACCGATTCTGTTTTACAAAGCTACCACTGCCATTTGCGGTCCTAATGACAACGTGGTAATTCCGAAAAAATCGGAGAAAACCGATTGGGAAGTAGAGTTGGCCATTGTCATCGGTAAGCGCGCCAGCTACGTTGATCTGGACAACGCGATGGACTACGTGGCGGGCTACGCGCTGCACAACGACTACTCGGAGCGGGCCTGGCAACTGGAACGGGGTGGGCAGTGGATGAAGGGCAAAAGTGCCGATACGTTTGCCCCGCTTGGTCCGTATTTAGTCACGAAAGATGACGTGCCGGAGCCAAATGCCCTACCGCTATGGCTGACCGTGAACGGCGAGCGGTTGCAGGATTCCAACACCGACGACATGATTTTCGACGTGCCTACGCTGGTCAGCTACATCAGTCAGTTTATGACTCTGCTCCCCGGCGACGTCATTTCGACCGGTACCCCGGCGGGCGTTGGGCTGGGCCTGAAACCACCCCGCTACCTGAAACCCGGTGATGTGATTGAACTGGGTATTAAGGGGCTGGGGCAGCAACGGCAACTGGCCGTTAGTTACCAGTAAGTAGCTGGACGGTGTTTGCCTGCGTGCGATATACCGGGTTGTCGGGTTTGAAGATTCTTCAAAACCGACAACTTATTTTAATTATATCGGGTTGACTATTAGCAGGGTGTATAAACTTGCTCAGATTGGTAAAGTATCATTATTGCCTTACACAGATCTGAACATAAACTCCGGTCGCCGGATAGCCAAAACCAAAATAGTATAGTATGGAGACATTCAGTAAGCGAGAAAAAGAAAAAGCAAGACGTAAAAAGAAGCAGGATAAAGAAGAAAAACGCGAAGAGCGTAAAGCCAACGCAACCAGCGGCAACTTAGATGAGATGATGGCCTACGTTGACGAGTACGGCAACATCACAACTACCCCTCCCGATCCCCGCCGGAAACGCACCACCATTGAACTCGAAGACATTCAAATTGGTGTGGCAAAACAGGAAGATATTGTACAGGACGTTGAGCGGCAGGGTATTGTAACCTTCTTCAACTCCTCGAAAGGATACGGCTTTATTCGTGACCTGCAAAGTCAGGACAGCATTTTCGTACACATCAACAGCTTGATTGATGCCGTTGGCGAGAACGATAAAGTAACGTTTGAAGTGACTATGACGCCCAAAGGAGCTAATGCCATTCAGGTTAAAAAGCTGGTGGTATAAAATTGTACGATGGCCGGTAATCATCACGGTATAGTACAAACCAGGTTAATAATGTGTACCTTGTAACTTTTATAGGAACAAGGTCTTTTTCAGTATCAACTATCTTAATTATTCTGCGCAATGAGCAAGCCCGTTTATACATCCATTCCCCCAACTACTGACACTGTCTACTGGCAATTAAAGTACTCGGACGGGAAAACCAGTATTTACATTCCCCGCGATAAGGAATTGGACCGGCAGCTTAAGGTGAAGTTTCAGGCCGAAGTAGCCTCCCGCACTTCGCCCCGTCGTAGAAAAGACAACCGGTAACCGGTATCATTAACTGACTTTGAAAAGGTGTCTATGACGCTCGTTGTACGAGTTTCATAGACACCTTTTTCCATTTTAAGACAAAAAAATAAATGTATAATACCAATTTATGTCTATATTTCAGAGTACTAAACTCTACATAGCTATGAAAATGATGCTTTTAGGGCTGTTGTTGTTGGCTGGTGTGTCCATTAGTCAGGCCCAACCGGACGAAAACGCAATTAAACAGGTGTTGCGTAATGAGACAGAAGGATTTTTTAAGCGCGATAAAGAGCAATGGTCAAACGCATGGGCGCATGTGCCATACATTAACTTTGCCGCCAACTTATACGGGGGCGATTTTATGCTCGTAAAAGGGTGGGTGAATTTAGAAAAACAGTTTGCCAATCAGTTCAAAAGCTCTAAGGTTACCGACAAAGTAACGGTGCAGAACGATAACTACACCATCCATAAAAACGGCGAGATGGCCTTCGTAACGTATGATCAGACGCTCGTGGACAGTCACGGCAAAACAACCTCGAAAGAAACAAGGGTACTTGAAAAACTGAACGGACAGTGGAAGATTATTAACGTCGTAGCCCTGACCAATCTGAAAAATTTCGGATTGACCCAGCAGAAAAAATAGTCTCGCCTACAACATTCTGATACGTTAGCCACCGTATTGTTTAACCAGACCTTCAAGCGTTTGCAACGGCTGAACGCCCGACTGCCGCCACAAAATCTTGCCCTGCTTAAACAAAATCATGGTTGGTATGCTCCGAACCTGATACTTGTTGGCGGTTGCCTGCGCCTTATCAACGTTGATTTTAACGACGCGGACCTTATCACCAACGCGGTCGGTAAGTTGTTTGAGAATGGGTGCCTGCTGTTTGCAGGGGCCGCACCAGTCAGCGTAGAAATCGACCAGTACCGGCGTCTCGCCGTTGATCAGGTCATGGAAGGATGCTTTCATAACTGCTAAGTAAAAAGGTATAGGGGTAAAAGGTATAGGTGGGGAGGTGTTGACCATACACCTTTTACCCCTTTCTTACTTATTGTTCTTCGTTTACCGGTTCGTTCATGATGGTATGGCCCATCTTGTCGCGCTTGGTGCGGAGGTAGCGTTCGTTGTGCGGATTCGAGACGATTTCGATAGGCACGGTATCGACAATTTCGAGCCCATAGCCCATCAGTCCAGCCCGTTTCTTGGGGTTGTTGGAGATGAGTCGTAGTTTGCGAATGCCCAGATCGCGCAGAATTTGGGCCCCTACGCCGTAGTCGCGGGCGTCCATCGGTAAACCGAGGTCCAGATTGGCTTCTACCGTGTCGCGGCCTGTCTCCTGCAATTTGTAGGCTTTGAGTTTGTTGAGCAGTCCAATGCCGCGTCCTTCCTGAAACATGTAGACCACTACGCCTTTGCCTTCGGCTTCGACCATACGCAGTGATTCGTGCAACTGTGGGCCACAATCGCAGCGGCAGGAGCCGAAAATATCGCCCGTGACGCAGGACGAGTGTACGCGCACCAGCACCGGCTCGTCGGGCTCCCAGCTTCCTTTCACCAGAGCAAGGTGAATGTCGCCGGTGTTGCTTTGACGGTAGGCAATCAAATCGAAGTGGCCCCAATTGGTGGGCATATCCACGCCAATCTGCCGCTGAATCAGGCTTTCGGTCAGGAGCCGGTATTCAATCAAATCCTGAATACTGATGAGTTTCATGCCAAAGCGATCGGCCAGCACGCGGAGTTCGGGCAGGCGGGCCATCGTACCGTCTTCGTTTAGCACTTCAATCAAAACCCCCGCTGGAGCCAGACCCGCCATCCGGGCCAGATCAACAGCTGCTTCGGTATGACCGGACCGCCGGATAACGCCCCCTTCTACGGCCCGTAGCGGGAAAATGTGCCCCGGTCGTCCCAGATCATCGGGTGTGGTGGCTGGGTTTACCAGTGCCTGAATAGTTTTAGACCGATCAGACGCCGAAATGCCGGTGGTGCAGCCGTGGCCGAGCAGATCGACCGAGACCGTAAATGGCGTGGTATGCATCGACGTATTGCTCATCACCATCATATCCAGCCCCAATTCGTCGCAGCGTTCCTGCGTGAGGGGCGCGCACATGAGGCCACGGGCTTCGCGGGCCATGAAATTGACCAGTTCGGGCGTAATCATCTCTGCCGCGCAGATCATGTCGCCTTCGTTTTCGCGGTCTTCGTCGTCCACAACCAGCACAATTTTGCCGGCTTTAATATCGGCAATGGCGTCTTCGATACGGTCGAGCCGGATGAGTAGTGGCTGACCTACTGGTTCGACAGGTAACTCCTCAGACTTGGTACTATTATTGCTCATTGGTTTGGTTGATGCATGATAGGGCAATTATCTTTGGTATCTCGTTTTAGCGGAACCAATAGAACACCGTTCACAATGAATCGGTTACT
>JACMPG010000230.1 GCA_014377625.1 Spirosoma sp. | reverse complement strand
GGCTAAAAGCCAAGCAACGATGGCTAAAGCCGACTGACTATGCCGATTTAGCGACCTTAAAAGCGGCATTAGCTGAAATATGGGCGGGTTTTGGGGATACGTTTCGGGTTACATTTAATTAATTATGTCCAAGTACTTAACTACTGTGTTAGTCGCTTCGCGACTGGTCGGTCAAAAGTGACCAACCTACAGCTAATGAACCAATACGAAACGCTTTACCAGAACGAACAACTTTACCGGATCCCGGATGAACGATGGGATTCGGTAACGTTGCCTGACGCACCCGCTGCTGACGCTACGCCGGAGGTGGTTGAAACAGCCGCGCTGCTGAATGAACTGGACGAACTGCTGGCCAAAACCACAGCCGTTGAACCAGAACCAACCGAAATACCGGAGCTCATCGAGACGCCGGTTATGCCTGAGCCAGAACTGGCAATTGTTGCAGTTGTAACGGAGCTGCTACCCAAAGCCCCGCCCCGGCCCGCCGTACCCCCCGTTGTTAGCCCACAGGTACCGAAACCAAAGCTGAACCACAAGGTGCTCCTGCTGGCCGACGAAGAACTGGACCCCAGTAATCTGCTTTTTCTGGAGAAAATTCTCAATGCCGTTAACCTCAATATCGACGGGGTTGATTTGCTGAACCTGAACGGCGTACGCGACGTAGACTTTGCCGAACTGGTACACGGCAAGCTGATTCATCACTTCATTACGTTTGGCGTGCCGTTTAACCGCATTCATTTAGACATTCAGATGGACCGCTACCAGCCGGTGCGGTTCTTCGGCATTAATTTTCTGATGGCTGACTCCCTGCCGACCATCGAAGCCGACGTTACCCTCAAAAAACGCCTGTGGGCTGCGCTCCAGCAGGTTTTTGCCCCCCAGTAACGCAATGACCGAACCGCCTGACGTGGCCCCCGCCCCCACCCTTCGCAAAGTAATTTCAACTACTCAACTCTGGGCCATTGCGGTAGGCATGGTGATCTCGGGCGAGTACTTTGGCTGGAACTACGGCTGGGCCGTAGCCGGTACCATTGGCTTTTTCATCGCTACGCTCATCGTAACGGTGCTGTACCTCACTTTTATCTTCAGCTACACCGAACTGACTACCGCCATTCCCGACGCGGGCGGTCCGTTTGCGTACGCCTTCCGGGCGTTTGGCCCAACGGGCGGGTTTGTTGCCGGTTTTGCCACGCTGGTCGATTTTCTGATGGGTCCGCCCGCCATTGCCGCGGCCCTGGGTGCTTACGCGCACTTCCTGAACCCGGCCCTGCCGGTGCTGGGTGTGGCCATCGTGTCGTATGTTGTGTTTATCGGTATCAATATTCTGGGCGTTCGGGAATCGGCCAATCTGTCGGTAATCGTTACGGTGCTGTCGGTAGTGGAGCTGCTGGTATTCATGGCCCTGGTAACTCCGGCCTACGAAACGAGGAACGTACTGGCCCATAATGAGGGGTTTGGCGTGGGAAGCATCTTTGCCGCACTGCCCTTTGCCATCTGGTTCTATTTGGCCATTGAAGGGGTGGCCATGCTGGCCGAAGAAGTTAAGCAACCCGCCACAACCATTCCGCGGGCCTATTTGCTTAGTATCGGTACGATGGTATTCCTGACGCTCGGCATTCTGATTCTGACCGCCGGAGCGGGCGACTGGCGGCAGCTGAGCCATATTGACCACCCCCTGCCCGAAACGCTGGCAATGGTGCTGGGCCAGGAAAGTGCATGGGCCAAACTCTTTGCCGGGTTGGGCCTGTTTGGGCTGATTGCTTCTTTCCATGCCAACACCCTCGGCTATTCGCGGCAGTTGTTTGCCCTGGCGCGGGCGGGCTACCTACCCCAGTTTCTGGCCAGCGTAAATGGCCGGTTTCGTACCCCGCATAATGCCCTGATCGTTGGTGGGTTCGTTGGTCTGGTTGCCCTGTTTTCCGGCACGACCGATCAGATCATTATCCTCTCAGTAGTGGGTGCGCTGGTTATGTACATCAGTAGTTTACTGAGCCTGTTCCGCCTGCGCCGAACCGAGCCGGAGTTGGGTCGTCCGTTTAAAACACCATTCTATCCTGCCGTGCCGCTGATTGCCCTGCTCCTGTCAGTGGTTTGTCTGGGGGCTATTTTCTGGTATAACTCAGGGCTAAGTATGCTGTTTCTGGGATTGATGGCCGGTTCGTACGGCCTCTTTCGCTGGCTCGTTCTACCGCATTTCGGTACGAACTGAACGGCAGATAATAGACCACCGACTACCGGATACCAATTGCACGTCATCATTCGTACTTTCCATTAATCAGAGCAGCCACCAGGCCGGTCCAGCCGGTTTGGTGGCTGGCTCCCACGCCCCGGCCATTGTCGCCATCAAAATATTCATAGAACAGGATATAGTCGCGGAAGTGTGGATCCCGGTATTTGGGGTGCTGTCCCAACACGGGTCGTTTGCCGTCTGAATCGAGTGTAAACAGGCTGATGAGCCGGTTACTCAGCTCATGGGCTACGGCCTTAAGCGTAATCTGCCGCCCGGAGTTAACGGGGTATTCAACCGTAAAACCGTCGCCGAAGTAATCATAAAATCGGTTGATACTTTCGATAATCAGGTAGTTGACCGGCATCCAGACCGGCCCGCGCCAGTTGCTGTTACCGCCAAACATATCGCTGGTACTTTCGGCGGGCGTGTAGGTCAGGGTGAATGTGGTGTGGTCAAGGGTAAACGTGTACGGATGGTCACGATAGATCTGCGAAACGGCCCGAACGCCATGCGGACTCAGAAACTCAGTCTCGTCCAGTATCCGCGCCAGCAGCGACTTGAGCCGGTAGCCGCGCAGCAGACTCAACAGTCGTTTTTCGTTGATACCTTTCTCACTATAGCGCGACACCTGATTATACAGGTCGGGCCGGTGCGCCTGAAACCACTGCATCCGCTTCAGAAAGGCCGGGCGTTTGTGCAGCAGTTCATCGTCCAGTATTTCAATGGCGAAGAGCGGAATCAGCCCGACCATTGTTCTCACCCGAAGTTTTTCGGCCCGTCCGTCCGACATCCGAAGCTGATCGTAGAAAAATGCGTCCTGCTCATCCCAGAGGCCAATATTACTCTCGCCCATACTGGTCATTGCCCCGGCGATGTACAGAAAATGGTCGAAGAATTTGGTAGCCATCTCGTCATACACATCATCGTGGCGGGCCAGTTCGAGGGCGATCCGCATCATATTGAGAGCGTACATGGCCATCCAACTCGTGCCGTCGGCCTGTTCGAGGTGGCTGCCGCCGGGCAAAACGGCATTCCGGTCAAACACGCCAATGTTATCCAGCCCCAGAAACCCGCCCTCAAATATGTTGTTACCCGATTCGTCTTTCCGGTTCACCCACCAAGTGAAGTTAATCATCAACTTGTGAAAAATACCCCGTAGAAACGGCAGGTCTTCTTCGCCAGGTGGTTTACGCTCCAGCTCGTAATGGTACAGCCGCCAGGCCGCCCAGGCATGAACGGGCGGGTTCACGTCGGAGAAATTCCACTC
>JACMPG010000229.1 GCA_014377625.1 Spirosoma sp. | reverse complement strand
CGACGGGTCAATGCAATACAGGTTTTTTCCGTCGGCATCAGCCGTAAACATTCGGGTTATAAAATTGGTACGGGCCATAATTTGGCGGTCTTCCCGCACTTTCCGCCAACGGTTCAGAAAAGTAAACCGTGTACCGTCGGTATTAATCAGCAAATGATTGAACCAGTGGAAGTTATCAGCAACAGACTGCCGACCCGTCAGACCGTCATTCACCGGAACAGTGGCAATGTCGGCAATCGAAAAAAGGAGTTGGTTTTTGCCTGTTTGTAAATCTATTTTGTATATACCGATTTCTTTGGGTGTTTTTATGTCAAAATAAGGGTCTTCAATGCCCGCATACCCATAGCCGGGACGGAGGTTTTGAATCCGGTTAAACTCTGTTCCGATGCCCCATTTTCCGTCGGGACTCAGGGCGTAAATGGCTTTGGGAAGGGTTCGTTTTTTGCCCGTTTTGATGTTTACGATGCGGCTCACGTACTGGTCGCCTTCGATGTCGTTCCAAATGACTTCGTGGGCCGTGTTTGGCATAAACTGCAACATACACCCCTGCTGCCAACCCCAGGCACGGCTCGTGCCGAGGTCTGTCCAGCGGTCATTATCCTGGGTGTCAATCATCCCGATCACCACCTCATCCTGCGCGGTAGGCGAGCGACCTTCAAAAGCCACGCGCATTCCCAACACATAGCGGTCGGTGGGATCGGTCTGAAATTTGTCGTAATACCCAAACCAATGAAACCCCCTGGCAGGGTTGGTAATTCGCCGAACGGGGGCAAAATCAGCCCGTCGATGTGTTGCCCCAAGACAGGTTAATCCGGCACCGGCAACAATACTTTTTTGAATGAACTGACGACGGGTTTGCATGGGGTTATTGAGTAAATTGGGCAACACACTTATATCCCGCCCACCGACGGATACCAGTTGGGGCGGTAGGGGTCCTGGTGGAAACGGGCGTAGTAATCGCCTTTTTGTTCGTAGTATTTTTCGTAGTGCTTCATCTTGTCCTCGTCCAGCGTCACGCCCAAACCCGGCCCGGTCGGAACGGCGATGCAACCGTTTTTGTAGGGCATCAGCCCGCCTTCGATAATGTCGTCGGTGAGGTAATGGTAGTGTGCGTCACCCGCAAACGTCATTTGCGGAATAGTCGAAGCGGTATGAATCATAGCCGCCAGTTCGATACCAAACTCCGCGCCGGAGTGCATCGCCACGCCCATATTGAAGGTGTTGCAAACCGCCACGAGGTCTTTTACGCCACGCGGCCCTTCCCAATAGTGAATGTCGGTCAGCACAATATCGACCGCGCCAAGCCGGATGGCCGGGCCGAGGTCGTCGAATTTGGCCGGGTACATATTGGTTGCAATCGGCATTTTGACCTGTTTCCGCACGGCAGCGTTTCCTTCCAGTCCCCAGGCCGGGTCTTCAAAATACTCAATGTTCAGGTCTTCCATCCGATGGCCCATCCGCACCGCCGTTGCCACCGACCACACGCCGTTGGGGTCAATTCGCAGGCCAAAATCGTCGCCCAGCCGGTCGCGGCACAATTCCAGCACCCGCACTTCTTCTTTGGGAGCCATCACGCCCGCTTTGAGTTTCATGGCCGTTACGCCTAAATCTTCGTGCAATTCCTGGCAGAGGTCGGCCATGTCTTCGGCAGTTTCGTCGTTACCGCCCGAAGGCCGGTCGTATCGCCAGAACAGATAAGCGATAAACGGCACTTCGTCGCGGACGCGCCCGCCGAGCAGATCGCTGAGGGGCCGGTTCATCGCTTTGCCCTGAATATCCATGCAGGCCATTTCGATGGCGGCATATAGCCGGGCGTTGGAGAGGTAATAAATGCTTCGCAACACCTTCATTTTAATCACTTCGAGGTGGAACGGGTCTTCGCCGATAATGCGCGGCTTGAGTTTCTGCAACGCCCCGCGCTGATCGCCCCCGCCCACTTCGCCCAGGCCGATGATGCCTTCGTCGGTGATGAGTTCAAGGATGGTACGCAGGAAATAGCCGGGGTGAACGCCGGTGTTGTGGCGCAGTTGAGCGTTGAGCGGAATGGCGACGCAACGAGTTCGTAAGTCAATGATTTTCATCAGGTTATTCTATTTCGACAGCAACGGTTTTGGAGCCACTTTTGGTCAGCCTGACCGTTCGTTCGGTTACGGTTTTGCCTTCTTTTATCGTGATTTTATAATCGCCGTAAAAGCCGCGAAACGTCAGTTTATTCGTGTCGTTGAGGGTTGTGTTCAGAGTGGTTTTCCAGTCTTTATTTATCAGGTCGTTCAGCACAGTGTACGACGGTTTGGGGGTGAGGTCTTCGTTTAAAAAACCACCACGCCACTTGTCTTCGCCGGGTGCTGCTGTGCCATCGGCGATGTTCCACCACACGATAGAGGCCATGTTTGGGTAGCTGAACCAGAGCCGGTACAGATTCCGGGCCACCGTCGCCTGCATATGCCGACCCTCCGGCGAATCGGGAATCGTCGGAATTGTGAGTTCGGTCAGGTGCAGCGGTTTGTTAAAGTGAGCATAGGTATCCAGAATCTCGAAGAGGTCAGCCGGGCGCATGGTCTTGCCCGCCAGCACGTCCTGATACTCCTGATCGCCGTGAAAAAAATGACACTGCAGGCCAATCGCATCAATGCGTGCGCCTTTCAGCAACAGGTTTTCAATGGTCTGGTAATACTGACTATACTCCCGTTTACGGTCGTACCAGAGCGAGGTCGTTTCGTTAAGCAGCAGAATACTTTCTTTGGGGAACACTGCATCAGCCCGTTTGAAGGCGTTGAGGGCAAAGTCACGCGGCATAACCACATCTATATGGCGGTTTTTAATTTCGTTCACCACGTCCCACATCGGAATCGTGCGGCTGTATCGTTCCGCAATCTGCCCGATCCGTTTATCAATCAATGGCTGAATTACAGACTCGTTTTTGGGGAGCCAGGTCGGTATGGCCCACTGCGGATTGTCCCAGACCATCGTGTGGCCTTTTGGATAAATACCGTTTGTTCGGCAAAAATCCAGCACTGCATCGGGTGGCGGTCGGCGGTAAACGGGGGCGCTGTTGGCAGCAAAGCGGATGTTACCCGGCTCCGGTTCCAGCGTTTTCCAGTAAAACGGGATGCTGCCGTGATTGAAGAGCGACAGAAAAGCGTCTTCGTACCGCCGATTCTGGGCCTCGGTTTTGAAGCCATTGATCATGAACAGGTTAGAGCCGAACAGAAATTCATGCTTCACTAACCGCACCTCCACGGTGGCGTTGCGGATGGGTGTGCCGTTTTTAGCTGTGATTATCAGCGTGAAATCGCCCTTCCGATTGGTTTCGATACCGTCGGCGATGCGTTTTTCAACGGCGGCATTGGCCCACAGCGAATCGTAGCGGGCCGATTGGGCGGTGGCGAAATGGCTCCCGATGAGCAACAGGATGAAAATATAGGGACGCATATAGTGAGAGTCATTGGTTAGTTGCTTCGCGTCATTAGGTCTGGAACGACAATAACGAATAACGCGAAGCAACTGACCACGTGCTTAGTACCCTGGATTTTGGTCCTTCGTCGCATCTAAAGCCGTATTGTAGTTCAGCTCCGAAACGGGAATAGGCCACATCATAAATTTATCGGCAACGGTCTTATTCTCAGCCGCTTTGATGTAATCTTTGGCAATGCCCAGCCGCTTCAGTTCGAGCCAGCGTTTCGATTCGTACATCGTTTCCCAGCCGCGCTCTTTAATCAGCACATCCATAAACGATTGCAGTGTCGGGTAATCCGTCAGTTTGAAATCGACCGTCGAAACCGTGCCGGACGGAAATCCGTAGGCCCGGCGATGCACCTGATTCAGCGCGTCGATGGCGGCAGCAGTTGGGCCATTGGCCACGCGGCTGACGGCTTCGGCGTAGGTCATCAACACGTCGGCGTAGCGAATAGCCGGGTAGTCGTTGGCGGCTGAGTTGGCGTTGGGTGCAATCGGGTCGCGGTATTTGCGGTTCAGGTAGGTGGTCGCACCCAGACCGATGTTCCACAGGTACAGGTTATACGCCTTGCGGAGGTCTTTATCGTCCCAGGCTTTGATGGCCGTATTGAGCGTCGGGTCGTAATAATGGCCGAAGAAACCACCCGCGCCGTGGTATTTAGAGCCGGGATGGTGAGCAAACATTACCATCGTATTGCCCTGATCGCTGGCCCGCGAAAACTTGAGCGACCAGATTTCTTCGGGAGTCGTTAACACATCGGCCCCATACAACCCCAGAAAATCCTCGGACGTTTTCACTTGAAACAGCGAATATTTGGCCGATTTAATCACCTCGTCGGCCTTCGCAGCCGCTTCAGGATAGCGGGCCAGTTGCAGAAACACATCCGCCAGCAACGACTTCGCCGACCATTTTGACGGGCGACCCGTTTGCGCTCCTTTGTCGGGCAGGTTCTCTTCGGCAAACTTCAGGTCGTCCTGGATAAGCTGATAAATCGGCGCAACGGGTGTCCGGGTGATGTTGGGGTCGGTCATGTTGGATTCCGTCCTGAGCGGCACCGCCCCCCAGTTTCGCACCAACTGAAAATAGGTAAACGCCCGCAGGAACCGTGCCTCGCCCACAAATCGGTTTTTGTCGGCGGTTGTGAGCGAGGCTCCCTTCGGTGCGTTGAGAATCACTAAGTTAGCGTTGCGGATGGCTAAATAAAACGTATCCCACTTCAGACCCACGCGGGTAACGTTGGTGTTGTCTAAGCCCGTGTGGTCGTTTAGCGCGTTGTAGCTGCCCCGCCCGAAAACCAACTCTGAGTACGTTTCCTGCTGAATGGTGTACAAGCTTTTGAAAGCCGCATCGCTCCGTAACGTGCCGTAGATGGCGTTGGTAGCCGCTTCGACCTCAGCCGCCGTGTTGTAAAACGTTTCGGCAGCCAGCGATTTGGGAGCCTCTTTCAGCACATCTTCGCAGGACGTGAGCAGGGCAAAAAGGGGGATAAAAAGGAGTATCTT
>JACMPG010000228.1 GCA_014377625.1 Spirosoma sp. | reverse complement strand
TGCGCCTGTTCGGAGTGCCCATACATGAAAATGAACACCCTCGAAAAGCTGTACAACTGCATGCTGTACGAACAGCCCGAAATTCTGGTGCCGGAAGCCGTGCGCCTGAAAGCCTACGAATCCGTAGCCCGAATGCTGGAATTATCGAAATAAACTCAAAACAGAACAGAAGCTATGAACTGGCAGGATTACATAGGCTCAGACCCGGCCATACTATTTGGCAAGCCTGTTATCAAA
This sequence comes from Spirosoma sp., assembly GCA_014377625.1. Lineage (GTDB taxonomy): Bacteria > Bacteroidota > Bacteroidia > Cytophagales > Spirosomataceae > Spirosoma. The sequence goes on along the minus strand of JACMPG010000228.1, from coordinate 7,702 downwards.
GGCACCCGCATTCCGGTCGATTTGATTTTGGAGAAACTAGGTACTGGTGAGACCATAGAGCAGTTACTCAACGCCTATCCACGCGCCACAAAAGAGGCACTGTATGCTTGTCTGCTATTCGCATCGGATACGGTAAAGAACGAAATCGTGTACGCTAATGCCGGATGATCTGTCATTTGTAGCTGACGAGAATTTTGACTTTACTGTAGTCAAAGAGCTACGGGAGCGTGGCTTTTCGGTTCTTGCCATTGCTGAATCATTCTTCAGCATCGCTGATCCGCAGGTATTACAGATTGCCGTTGACCGAAACGCCATTTTATTGATCGAGGATAAGGATTTTGGTGAGCTTGTACACCGTCTTCGAATGCCACATTGTGGTATTCTGCTGGTTAGACTGCTGAAAGCAGATAGTATCGAAAAAACCAAACGTGTTTGTGAGGTTATTGGTAGTCAGCATAACCAACTGAAAAACAGTTTTCTGTGCTGACTACCGATCAGCTTCGGATAAGACCCACAAAAGCAGGATGAATTGCTGACTCTGGCCGTCCCTATGTTACAGCACCAGTTCAGCAAATAGCCGCGCCAGCGTTTGGGCGGGGTCGGGGCACAGGCCGGGGTGAACAGGCGAGGTTTGCACTACGGTGCTGCGCGTGGCCGTCAGCCAGCGAAACCGGCTGGCCGGGGGCAACTGCCCAATAAGCCCTCCCTGCTGCTTACCCGCGCAGATTTTCACGAACGCCCGTAGTCGTTCTTCCAGTTCGATCAGGTCCAGCGCTGATGAAAAGGCGAGGAGCCGGTCTTCGGGCAGGTGATATTGGGTTTGCAGAAACCCCAGCGCCGAGCAGTACAGAATCACGCCCACGTTCATGAACTCTTCGCGTTCTACGCGCGGTACTACCCGGATCACGGCATACTCAAACAAGTGCATGGCGGGCGTCGTTGGCAGCGTTCACAAAAATTTCGGACTGGACCAGTCGCGTTGTCAGGAAGCCCATGTAGATGGCCCGTCGTTCGTCGGGCGTCATCTCAGACGATTCATCTGTTAGCCATGCATCCGGCACCAGCGAGACGATAGCCCGGATGCTGTCGGGCGTGAGCCGCTGGCGGTACTCCGCATCTACGGCGTCGAGTTCGGTGGCGCGGGGCAGCAATACGTGGTCTTTTACGTTCAGAAATGGGCGGGTGGCCTGCGTTTCCCAGGGTTGGTCGGAATGGTGAAAATACAGGGCCGCACCGTGGTCGATGAGCCAGAGTTCCTTATGCCAGATGAGCATATTTGTGTTGCGAACCGTCCGGTCAACGTTGGTTACGAAACAGTCGAGCCAGACAATCTGCGATGCCAGTTGGGTATCGACAGTGGTCACGAGCGGGTCGAAGGTAATAGCCCCGGAGAGGTAGTGCAGCCCCAGGTTTAGCCCTTCGCTGGCCCGCAGCAAATCCTGAATTTCTTCGTCGGGTTCGGTGCGGCCAAAGGCTTCGTCGAGCGTGGCAAACACCAGTTCGGGAATGCGAAGCCCAAGCAGTCGGGCCAGTTCGCCCACAATCAGTTCGGCCACGAGGGCTTTACTGCCCTGCCCGGCTCCGCGAAACTTCAGCACGTACAGAAAATCATCGTTGGCTTCGGTAATGGCGGGTAGTGAGCCCCCTTCGCGGAGGGGCGTTACGTAGCGCGTTACGGCAACGGTTCGGAGTTCGGGGAGGAATGCAGACACAGAAAAATCAGATCGTGAACAACTCATCTACGGTAAACTGCAGGTCAGGCAGGGCCGGAGCCGCACTGAAGGTGTCCTGCTCAAAGCACGTCACATTATGCCGGGGCGAGGTAAAGACCCGTACCATTCTGAGTTCAGAGTGAACGTGCCAGACTACCCGAACGCCAGCGGTAAAATATTCGATTATCTTCTGCTCGATGTGTTTCGATGTATCGCTGGGCGAGATGAGTTCGACTACGAACGGTGGAATCGGTTCAGAACTGTCATCAACGACCTGTATCGCTTCTTTTGAAAAAAAAGCCAGGTCGGGCCGACGCATCTGGTTTTCAGTCAACCAACAATCTGTTTCGGCCAGCAGACGGCCACCGTTTTGATAGGCTTCTAGGGCGGCAAACTTATCCTGAATATTTACAACCAAGTACCGTTCTCCTTTTTTCATACCATCGGTGGGGATTGCTATGCCATTATCAAACTCGTACAGAAAGGCGTCGTCGCCGTTCCAGTTCAGGAACTGTTGCTTCGACATCGGTATGCCAGCCATGAGGTTTGCTTCGGACTTTTCAAGCAGGGTAGCTTCCATAACTCACGAATGTTTTTGATAAAGATACGAAAAGACCGTTTACGGCTTCTTTTCCGGCACCAGCACCAGCCGGATGTAGTTCTTGCCGAAATACGTATTGGCGGCTTCTTTGGTGCTTTCGACCGTTACGGTGTTGGGCAGTTCGGGTTCGCGCAGGACTTCGATGGGGCTATCGTTATTGTAGTACTGGTTTTGAAGGTAGTTGAGCCAGAACTGGTTGTCTTTGAGTTGCAGTTCGGTTTCGCGCCGGGTTTCGGCTTTGAACTTAGCAATGTCGGCGGGGTCCGCACCGGTAGCTTTTAGCTTGCTGATCAACTCCTGCGTTTTGGCCGTAAGCTTTTCCACATTTTCGGGTGCGCAGCCGAAGCCAATTCGGAACGTATAACGCGGCACCGGGTATTTGGCGTAACTGCCACTGGCCGACACACCATAGACGCCACTTTCTTCCTCGCGCAGTTTCTCGATCAGCTTAATCTCCAGCACCTCGGCCAGTGCGTCGATCTGCGTCGTTGTCTCGGGCAACCAGCTCACGTCGCCACTATAAATCAACTGCACGGTAGCTTTAGGGTCCAGACCTTTATAGACCGTCTTACTGATTTCGCCGGTTGGAGCGCGGATGCCGAGGTCCACAAATTTCTCCCTCTCGTCGGTAGCTTTGGTTTTTGAAGGCAGACCACCGAGGTACGTTTCGATAAGCGGTTTGATCTTCTCCGGCTCAAAATTTCCGACGAAGAAAAATGTAAAATCGCTCGCGTCGGCGAAGCGTTCGCGGTAGATGGCCAGCGCGCGGTCGAGGTTTACTTTGTCGATGTCGGCGGGTTTGAGCGGCTGTCGGCGGGGGTTATTGTTGCCGAGCGTGACCGTTACGGTATCCTGAAATACGCGCTGGGGCGTGGGCGTGTTAATCTGATTTTGCAGCGCACTCCGCTGATTGGAAAGAAACCCGGCCACCACCGCCGTGTCTTTACGGGGTTGCGTAAAATAGCTGTACAGCAGTTGCAGGGCGGTTTCGAGGTCTTTAGGAGCCGTGCTGCCGTTGATGCCTTCGCTCAGTTCGCCTACGTAAGGATACACGTTTACCTGCTTACCCGACAGGAATTTATTCAGCTGTACCTGACTGTATGCACCGGTACCGCCCAGCGACGTTAGCGTGCTCGAAAACCGCGCCGACTGGAAGTCGTTGAGATTATACAGCGACGTACCGCCGAGGCTAATGGCTCCAAACAGTACCTGATCGTTTTTGAAATCGGTCGGTTTCAGCACCACCCGAACGCCGTTGCGTAATGTCCATTCCGTCACGCCGATCTCCTTGATCTCACGGGCGTTTGCCACCGGCGAAGGGGTTGGCGGAGTCGGTACGAGAGGGGCGTCGAGGGTGTTGTCTTCGTAGGCGGTCAGGTTTTTACCGGCGTCGTTGACATAACTCAGAACCTGCTCGCGGGACGGTAGCTTATCCTTGTCTTTCTCGGGGGCCATGATAATCACGGCGCGGTTGTCGTTGTGGATAAACTGATCGACCAGCGCGTTGACTTCGGACACGGTGATGCCGGGCTGTACATTTTTCAGGAAGCCGAAGTAGAATTCAATGCTCGTGTATGGAGCCTTGTCGGTGAAGTTCTGGACGTATTCGTTCACAAAACTGGCCGACCGGGTTTTGTCGCGTTCGGTATAGGCCTGCTGCACACTCGTAAAAAACTCCTGCTTGGCGCGGGCCAGCTCGGTAGGCGTAAAGCCAAACTGTTTAACGCGGCCATTCTCGGCCAGCACGGCCTGAATGGCCCGCTCCACGTTGCCTTCTTTGGCCACGGCAATGGACGTAAAGGCATCCAGATTTCCCAGAAAATCGCTGTAATTGCTGTACGCACCCAGAAACGGAGGATTGGCCTGCTGCGTGAGTTCCTGAACGCGGTTGCCGAGCATGGTATTGAACAGGCCGCGTTTGATGCTCTCGCGCAGATCGCCCAGCGTCCGTTCCTTAATTTCGGGCCGTTTGTAAATCACCTGAACCACAGTGTTGGGCTGCTCCGGGTCGGTTACGGTGATGACCTTCGTTTCGTCGTTTTTTGGGATGTCGAACGTCGGGCGTTTGGTGGGGGTGGCGGGTTTCGGAATGCGGCCAAATTTCTCGCGGATTATCTTCTCGACTTCCAGCACGTTGACATCGCCAACGGCAATCACGGCCATCAGATCAGGCCGGTACCACTCTTTGTAGAATTGCCGTAGCACGTCGGGTTTGAAATTCTTCAGTACGCTCTCGGTACCAATGGGCAACCGGCTGGCGTATTTCGAGTTGTTGAGCAGGATTGGAAAATACTCGTCGCTCATGCGCTGCCCGGCACCGCGCCCCAGCCGACGCTCTTCCAGAATAACGCCCCGTTCTTTCTCGATTTCCGTAGAGTCGAGGGTGATGTTATGCGCCCAGTCTTCCAGAATCTGAAACGATTGCTCAAACAGCCGCGCCGAATCGGTAGGGACGGGGAGTTGATAGACCGTTTCGTCGAAACTCGTGTAGGCGTTCAGGTCGGCCCCGAAGCGCACCCCCGCCGATTGCAGGAAGTTGACCAGTTCGTTCTTCGGGAAGTTTTTGGTACCGTTGAACGCCATATGTTCCATAAAGTGGGCCAGGCCGCGCTGCTCATCGGTCTCCAGCACCGAACCTACCCGGATCACGAGCCGTAATTCAGCGCGGTTTTTCGGCTCGGTATTTTTGCGGATATAGTACGTCAGGCCGTTGCTGAGTACCCCCACTTTTACCGTCGGGTCGAGTGGAATGGGCGTTTTGAGCGACAGCGTACCGGATTTTGGTGTGGTTACGTTTGGTGCCGGTTTTTTACGAACCGGCGATTGCGCTGTAACGAGCAACGCGCTGAGGAGCAGTATCAGCAGGAGGGGGAAGCGAGTCATTTTGGGAAACAGGGAATACATGGGAAGATAGGTGAAAAACGCGGAGGATACGCTACGTGTCGGTGGGTTTGCTGAACACAACGGCTGGGTCAAGTCCTTCTTCGCGCATTAATTCCTGACCGTATTGCCGGATGAATTCAATGACCGGAATTGCCCGCGTTCCTTTTTCGGTAAGGGCATATTCTACTTTCGGAGGGACCACTGGATACACCGTCCGGGTAACGAACCCGTGCCGTTCCAGTTCGCGCAGTTGCGTGGAAAGCATCTTGTGGGAAATGTGCGGCAGGTATTTTTTTAGTTCGCTGTAACGCAATACCGTTTTCTTCTGAAGCCGCCAAAGGATGGGCATTCGCCAGGTGCCTCCAATCTGATTCAGGGCAAATTCGACCGGATTGTAATAAACCCGCCCGTCATGGGTGAAGTCTGGCATGGCTTTAAATGTCTGATTGTCAACCACTCTCTAAAGAGATAGTGTCACACTAAAAAGTGTATATGTTGGCAAAGGTACGGGGTTGTATCAACTTTGTTTTGCCCGTTAAGCAGCACTAAAGACAAAAAAAAGCCAACCTCATGAGCCTGAAAAACCCAAATGTTGTGAGCTTCAAACGCCCTAAGCGCGTTGCCATTGTCATTGCCAATCCCGCCCTATCGACTACCTCAGGCTGGCCCGTTGGTTTCTGGTGGAGTGAATTGGCGCACCCCTATTACGAGTTTTCCGAGAAGGGATACGAGGTCGAAATTTTTAGTCCCGACGGGGGGCGGTGCGAAGCCGATGCCATGAGCGATCCCAACGATTCCAGTGGCTATTCATCGACCGATCTCATTAGCCAGGGCTTTATCCATACGGAGTCGCTGCGGTCACTCATCGACCAGACCAGGCCGATTGCCGACCTGGACATCGCTGATTTTGACGCGTTGGTAGTGGCCGGGGGGCAGGCACCGATGTTTACCTTTGAGAACGCCGTTGAGCTGCAGAAAAAATTTGTCGAGTTCTACGAAAGCGGTAAAGTAACCGCTGCCCTCTGCCACGGAACGGCCATTTTGCGGTATGCCAAACTATCGAACGGCGACTATCTGGCCAAAGGTAAAACCGTGACCGGCTTTGCCAATTCAGAAGAAGACTTTGCCGACAACGCCGTATGGGAATATGGTCTGCTTCCGCGCGATAAGCACGTGATGCCCTGGCGGATTGAAGATGAACTGAAAGCACTGGGTGCCAACTACGTACAGGCTGGTTTGTGGCGTGGGTTTGCCATCCGGGACGGAAATCTGATTACTGGCCAGCAAAATTTCTCCGGGGGCGAAACGGCCAGAGCCATTATCGAAGCGGTAGGTGAGTAACCTCTGTCATCCTGATGAACGAACGAAGCATCTGAACTCTTTTCCCCCGAAACTCATGAACATTGCCATACTCGGCGCTGGTAAAATTGGCGGTGCGCTGGCGCAGGCATGGTCCGGTAAAGGCCACCGTATTTTTCTCGGCGTCAAAGACCCCATTACGTTCGGGACGGATAGCCCGCTGACAAAGCTTGCGGGCGTTACTGCCCATACTGTTGGCGAAGCCGCCGAAGCGGCCGACCTCATCGTTATCAGCGTACCGGCCAAAGCCGTTATCGACGTGGCCCACGCGCTGGGTACCGTTCAGGATAAGCTGATTATCGACACCACCAATGGCCCCCTTGGTAGTGCCGACTATCTGAACGCAGTGACTGCTTTGCGGGCAATTACGGGTTGCGCCGACGTTGTCAAGTGCTTCAACAGCACTGGTTTCGAGAACCTCATCAACCCCGTTTACCAGAACGAAGCTGTTGATATGTTCATGGCCGGCAGCAGCCCGAAAGCCAAAGAAACAACCCGGCTGCTGACCCTCGAATTAGGCTTTGCCAATTGCTACGATCTCGGCGACGATAGTAAAATTGGGCTGGTGGAGCAACTCGCTCAGGTTTGGATGACGCTGGCTTTCGGGGCTAAGCTGGGCCGAAACATCGCGCTGAAAGTCGTGAAACGATAGTGCCCACTCATTTTTCTGTTTTTCCATGACGCTCAAAAAAACAGGTCTGACAACGGGTGGACTATGGCTGGGGTTACTGATGCCCTGGTGCGCACTTGCGCAACTGAACGAGAGCGACACCGCCCGGATACAGGCGCGGGTATCGCTAACCGGCACCATGCAGCAGGGGAACGTGGAAGTCGTGGTGTTGCGCGGTAAAGCAGACGTCGTTCTTGCACCAACCCGTGCGTTGGTCGTCAAATCGCAGAATTCCAGTTTGTATCAGTCGTTCTACTCTGTGCAGGCTGACAATGACGTTTTCAGCCGCAACTACCTCTACATTAACCCCAGTCGGCGGGTTTATCCGTTTGCAATTGGCTACGTATCGACCAATTTCCGCCGAAAAATCAAGCTCCGGTATTTTGGTGGGGCCGGGGCGACGGTACACCTGCTGACAACGCGAAAAAACAACGTCAAGACCTCGTTGGGAGTGGTTTACGAAACAACCCGCTTTGC
>JACMPG010000227.1 GCA_014377625.1 Spirosoma sp. | reverse complement strand
CTTCGAGTATATCGAGGGTTGGTACAACCGCCGACGGAAGCATTCAGTATTGAATTACCGCACGCCCAGTCAACAGGAATCTTATCTTTACACTTCCTCAATGACCGCCTAAAAAATCTCCAATATACTGTTGCAAGTCCAAGTTGCAGCGTGCCAATCCTGAATCGGAGAGTTTGAAGAATGGGCTGGCCGTATCCTACTTTAAGCTTGGGGAGATTTATCAGTCGATGGGCAAGCTGCCCGAAGCCCTGCGCTACTTTGAGCAGCAAACGAGTCTGTTTGAGGAGTTGCAGCGTGCCAATCCTGAATCGGAGAGTTTGAAGAATGGGCTGGCCGTATCCTACTCTAAGCTTGGGGAGATTTATCAGTCGATGGGCAAGTTGCCCGAAGCCCTGCGCTACTTTGAGCAGCGAAGTAAACTCGGCGAGGAGTTGCAGCGTGCCAATCCTGAATCGGAGAGTTTGAAGAATGGGCTGGCCATATCCTACGAAAAGCTTGGGGGTATTTATCAGTCGATGGGCAAGCTGCCCGAAGCCCTGCGCTACTTTGAGCAGCGAAGTAAACTCGGCGAGGAGTTGCAGCGTGCCAATCCTGAATCAGTAGCGTTAGCGAACGGGCTGGCTATCTCGTACTATAAAGTAGGGATGGTTCATGGGGAAATGGAGCATCTGGAAGAAGCCTGGCAATATCTGAAACAGGCTGAACACATCTGGGCTATATTGGCCGAGTCGTTTGCCGATACGCCTGAGTATTCCCGGAATCTGGGTATTGTGCGGCAATGGCTGGCGAGGTTATCCGGCAATGAATCATGACCCCTCTCCTCTGCCGGTGCTTCGTCATTGCGCCCCATGCTCGATATGGCCCGGCTGCGTCGGCTAACTGCTCTGGAGCGATGAATGAAACGCGCATAGTGTAGCCAATGCCAAAAACAGGACCATTGATTACCACTTCTCCGAACGGGGAATCACGAGTTTCCCGCCCCGCGAGGGTGTGCTGTAAGTGGGCTGGTCAGCGCAATCCAAGCAGCGGATCAGCCGGTAATCCGTCCATTGGTTTCAGGCGTCGATCATCCGTTAATCTACGGTTAATCAGCCACCTATAAACATATCAATATGCTAATGGCACCGTAAAACTGGGGTAATAGTGATGGTCTATCTTCGTTCATGCAAGTCAAACCCTATTTCCGAACCATTGTTCTCTCCGATATTCACCTCGGTACCTCTGGCTCGAAAGCCAAAGAAGTGACCGGTTTTCTGAAGTCGTACTCCTGCGAGAGACTCATTCTGAACGGCGATATTGTTGATGGCTGGCAACTGAGAAAGTACGGTACCTGGAAACGGAAGCACACGGCTTTCTTCAGGGCGGTACTGAAGCAGATTGTTCATTACAACACCAAAGTCATTTATCTGCGTGGCAATCACGACGATTTCCTGGACGAAATAATGCCGCTGCGACTGGGCAAAAACTTTGTTATTCAGCAGGACTATATCCTGAAAACGGGCGACAAAAAGTTTTATGTTACCCATGGCGATGTGTTCGACTCGGTTACGTCCCAGATGAAGTGGCTGGCGCATATGGGCGACGTAGGCTATACGTTTCTGCTCTGGCTCAACAAGTTCTACAACCAATACCGGGTTTGGCGGGGGCTTCCTTACTATTCGCTTTCGCAGCAGATCAAGCAGCGTATCAAGCTGGCCGTTAGCTACGTATCTGACTTTGAAACCAAGCTGGCCGAGCTGGCCCGCGCCCGGGGTTGCGACGGCATTATCTGCGGGCATATTCATCAGCCCGCCATCCGGCAGGTCGACGGCATTACCTACCTGAACTCGGGCGACTGGGTTGAGTCGCTGAGTGCCCTGGTCGAAGATCATCAGGGGCAGTGGAGTCTGCTGTACTATTCAACGGATCTGGAATCAATTTCAGCCGACACGGTGTCTGCTGCACCTTACCATGCTTAATTTCTCAACTATATGCGTGTCTTATTCATTGTACAGGGCGAAGGCCGGGGCCATCTGACGCAGGCTATCGCCCTGGCTCAGTTACTCCAGTCAACTGGTCATGAGGTCATTGGTGCGTGGGTAAGCGTGGCGGATGGCCGACCAGTAGCTTCTTTTTTTGCGGAGCAGTTTACGGCTCCGATCATACCGATAGAGGGGCCGGGTTTAGTGTACTGCCCTAAAACGAACGCACTGGATGCACTGGAAACGGGCCGCCGTGCGCTGAAAACGCTGGGTCGGTACCGCCGGAGTTTTCGCCAACTCCGGGATGCCATTCAAACTGAGCAGCCAGACGTGGTCGTAAATTTCTTTGAACTGCTGGGTGGTTTAACCTACGCGCTCTACCGCCCTGCGGTGCCGATGGTATGCGTGGCCCACCAGTGTCTTGGACTGCACCCCGATTTTCCGTTTCCGACTGGTAAATGGTTTGAACGGATGACGTTCAAATGGCTGATTCGGCTGAACGTCTGGGGTGCTACTGAACTACTGGGTCTTTCCTTCGACAAACAGCCCGACGTACCGGCGCGTCGGCTCCGGGTGGTACCGCCCCTGTTGCGGCAGGAGGTAACGGCCTTACAGCCCACTACGGATGCTTATGTGCTGGCCTACACTACGCAGCCCGGCTTAAAAACGGAGGTAATGAAAGCCCATCAAAAGCGGCCCGATATTCCGTTGCGGTACTTCCATGCGGGCGTACAAACTGCCGAACAGCCGGTCGATGCCACGCTGACCTGTTATAAAATTGATGGTCCGCGTTTTCTGGAAGCCATGCAGCACTGCCGGGCGGTGGTCACTACCGCCGGTTTTGAATCAGTGTGCGAAGCGTTGTACCTCGGGAAACCGGTGTTGATGATTCCCCAGCCGAACCACTATGAGCAGATGGGCAACGCGCTGGATGGTGAGCGGGCGGGTGTTGGTCTCGCTGCCAGTTCCTTCGAGCTGGATCGGCTGCTTGATTATCTGCCTACCCACGATACTCAGGTAAGCCAGCGGTTTCGGGATTGGTATCACCAGGGCCATCTTCTCTTTCTGGCCTCCCTGAACCGGGTTATCGCGACCGACCGTGCTGTTACTGGCGGGCAATTGACAACTGGCCAGACGGGTACGCTTCGGCTCGATCTGCTGAATTTCTTACACGTAGTCCGCAAACGGAGTACTACGTTCATCCGTAGTCAGCGCAAACTCGATGGCTCCGGCGCGAACTTTAGCAACTAAATAACAGAAGATTCATTTTCCGGTAACAAAAAGTAATATTTCTGCCTTAAACCGGGAGCGAATATCCTTTTTTTTAGATAATACAGGATACTATCACTCGTCCATAAATTGCTTATTATCAGTTTATTAAAAATTAATTGCTAAATATTGGCGGTGCAAAAAGCCACTACGTTTGCAGGAAAATTGAACGCGCAAAAGTGCCGGTTCAATCACCCAAATCGTACGATAAATGGCTTTATTTGCCCGCAGTTTTCTGCTCACACTCGCCTTTGCGGGGGCCACATTCTGTACTGCTTCGGCTCAGTCACCGACTTATCAGTTTCTCAAGAAAATCAGTCTGCCCACCGGCAATCTCAAGTGGGATTACCTGAAAGGCGAAACGACGTTTAAAAATATCATCCTCAAGTGGACGCACCTCGATTTTGGCGGGGGTAAACTCGGCACCTCGCCGGTATCGTTCTTAGCCAAAGGAGCCAATGCCTACACGCTGACGTCCAAGAACTCCGATGGTATCGTGGTACTCGAAGATTCGTGGGTGTACGGCTGTATCGACGACCCGGTTCGCCCATTCGGTAGCCGCTACAACATCATGCGCAACACGTTTGAGAAGTGCGGGTTCACGGGCGGTGAAGCCGTAAACATCAAAGGCGGCACAGTAGGTAATTTCGCCTATAACATGATTATCGGTATGGCGACCAATGGCCCTAAAGCCTCCAACGACGGGCAGGCTCCCAACCAGCCGCAGACCAACATCCTGATGTACAATAACACGATGGTGGCCAACGGCTTCCGCCGGACTGCCGATGGGCGCGGTGGCTCGCTTAACTTCGAGAATGGCGCGAAAGGTGCTTTTTACAATAACCTGATGGTGGACAGCAAATACGGTCCGCGCATCGTGGGCGCAACGGCAACCTACGCTGGTAACGCGCTGGTGGTGGCTGATACAACCAACATCAAGTACGGCTACAACTACAACTACGTCGATTCGCTGAAGATGGCCAACCAGATTTACCCCGTTGGCTTCACCACTAAACCCCAAACGACCGACATTCCAGTCCCGTCGTCGTTCCTGCCCGCCAACTACAAAGTTGGTCAGGTGTATGACGGTTCGGCAGTGGTGCAGAAAAACAACCCGCTGTTCGTGAACTTCCCGTTGCCCTACGTGGCCACAAAAAAGATTGCCGATGCGAGCTTCGTGGGCAATTTTAACTTCCGGCTCCAGCCCACCTCGCCCGCGTTGGGCAAAGGTACGACCAGCTTTACGCCCCTTCAGGCGGTACCCATCAGTGCCAACTTTGGCTCAACCGAGATTACCCCGCCAAGTGCTGATATTGGTTGCTATCCGGTCAATAGTAAGGGAAATCAGCACTAAAAGTTAGACGCAGAGGTACACGGAGACGCAGGAGGTACACGGAGAAAAAACAAACAAAAACTCTGTTTACCTCCTATGACCGTAAAGCAGTTTACCGAAGACGGTAAGGAACTCGGTTCTTTACGGTGACGAAGTGACTGAGTGATTTTCCCACGTATCTAAAGAGAAAAGCCGCGTCCAAATTTAATGGGCGCGGCTTTTTTTGTGTAGGGTCATTTCGGCGCAGTTGAATCATAGAGCATCAGAGTTGACCCGGTCAGGACCGTGCTTACTGCTTCTCCGAATACGGAATCACGAGTTTCTCGCCCCGCGTGGCCATGTCTTTGGTTTTGCCGTTGGCCCGCATGAGGGCTTCTTTGCTGACGCCGTACTTTTCGGCTACCACCCGCAGTACGTCGCCCGCTCCAACGGTGTGTACAGCTCTGACTTTCACGTTCAGTTTGGTAACGCCCGCTTTAATGTCCTTTTCTGACACGTCGGGATTCAGTTTTTTCAGCGTGTTGATGCTCATGTTGTACTTGTTGGCTACGCCGTAAAACGTCTCCCCGGCCTTGACCGTATGCGTATTGGCCACGCCACCCGAATTCACGGCGACCGAATTCACGGCGACCGGCTCTACGGTTGCGGGCTTTACAGAGGGTTTCTCCGCTACGGGTTCGGGCTTTGGTTTGTCAATCGGCTTTTCAGCTTTTGGTTTCTCGGCTACGGGTTTGGCCTCGGCCACCGGCTTTTCATTCGGGTCGGGCTTGCCGTCGGTAGTTTCGCGGTTGGCTGCGGCTACGTCTTCGGCCAGGGCGTTGGCTTCGGGCGCGTCGGCGGGGGGCGTGGCCTGAGTCAAATCAACGGGGGTTGGGAGCGCAGAATTGTCGGTTTCGTCGGGAGCTATCAGCATATCGGGATCGTTCTGCGCCACTGGCTGCTGCGAGGTCGTATCCAAAGCTACATTGGTCAGTTGGTCGGTGCCGTTGGTATTGTCCACGAAGTAGTCATAACCAACGTACAGCAGGGCGGCAACGAGACCAACCAGCACAAGGAGCGTAATGGTGGGCAGGTTAGACGTACCGCCTGGGCGGGGGTTTTTAGTTTCAGTTTGCATGGGTCGATAGCTGCTGACTCATCTGAGCCACTTTTTCCTTTAATTGTTCTTTGAAGTCTACTAAGTTCTGGGCTACCGTTTCATCGAACGTACCCACAATCTGTGCGGCCAGAATCCCGGCGTTTCTGGCCCCATCGAGGGCCATCGTTGCCACCGGAACACCGCCCGGCATTTGTAGTATAGACAGCACCGAGTCCCATCCGTCAATTGAGTTGCTGGATTTTACCGGAACGCCAATCACGGGCAGGATCGTGAGCGAGGCTACCATGCCGGGCAGGTGAGCCGCCCCGCCCGCGCCCGCCACAATGACGCGCAACCCCCGGCTGCGGGCTGTTTTAGCATACTCGACCATTTTTTCGGGCGTCCGGTGGGCCGATACGATGTCCATTTCCCAGGCCACGCCCAGTTCGGTCAGGACGTCGGCGGCCTGTTGCATGATGCCCCGGTCCGAGATGCTGCCCATGATAATACCTACCATTCAGTGCTTTACATGTTGATTCTCTGCGAAATAACGCAGATTGGCGCACAGTTGGGTAGATGTGGGATGAAAAATTAACTGGTCCTGCTCAATAATACCGCCACAGGCACCGCGCTAAACAGCGACTGAACCAACGTATCGGTTACTGTTTCGCCGGTGAACGGGTTTGTCCAGTTAGCCGGAGCGTTGTCGGGTAGCTTAATCCGGGTGTCTTGCCAGTCAATAGTTAGCACGTCCGTTTTTTGCTGAGCGGTGGCCAACTGTGCTACGTACAGCGGTACAACTGCGATGCAGCAATCGGTATCGTTTCGGCGCATAAATGCCAACACGTGTCGGCTGTACGCTCCTTCGATGGCCAGCGGAATGTATTCGCCGTCGGCGAAGATGGTGGGGTTGTCACGCCGGAGGTGCAATAGCGTTCGCAACACGGCGAGTTTAACGCGGCTGTCGAAGCGGTGTTGCCACAACTCCGCCCAATCGACGGATTTCTGCGCGGACAGAGCCGTGAGGTCGCGCTGACGACGGTCGAAATCGACGGGCAGGCGGTTGTCGGGGTCTACCAGGCTCAGGTCCCAGCCTTCGGCACCGCGATACACGTCGGGCACACCGGGGCAGGTGCATTTCAGCACGGTTTGCACGAGCGAGTTGGTCACGCCAAAATCAGCCACGCGCTGGTGGAACGGCGTAAACCGCGCCCAGAACGGCCCTTCTTTGTCGAACATCCGCGAGATAAACCGCCGGATGCCTTCGTGATACGTTTCTTCGACCGTCCAGCCCGTGGTGTGCCGCTTGGCTTCCTGCAAGGCCTTCTCCATGTACAGACCGAATCGGTTTTCGAAATCATCATCCCCCTCTCCAGGCATTGGATACGCTCCAATCATATTCTGGAGCATGAAATATGCATCGTTTGCATCGGGTATGCCCACGTATTTTCCTTCGCTCGGATTCTCAGCCGCTACAATATCGAGCCATTGCCGTACCTCAGAAAGCCACTCGTCGGCGAGGTCGGGCAGGACGTTGAGCCTTGCCCTGACGTCTTCGCCCCGTTTGGTGTCGTGGGTCGAGGTGGTGTTCATGGCCAGGGGCCAGTGCTGCTGCCGGTCCTGCATGGTCGCGTGGAACTCGTCTGGCGACATGCCGTGCCGTTCGGGCGCATCGCCGACTTCGTTATGGCCAATGAAGGCGTTATAGGTATAGAGCAAAGTATCTTCCACGCCTTTGGCCATCAGCGGACTCGTAAACTGCATGAGCCGCTGGTAAAATTTCAGCGCACGGGCATTGTAGTCAGTATCGGCGGTTTGGGGGTGGGTCAGCAATACGTTCAGCATCAGGTTGGCCGCATCGGTCAGTTCGGGGCGAATGGCGGTGGTCTCGGCCAGGATATCGTGCAGGGCGTTGGCGTCGCGGTTGGGGAGGGGCATGGCGTTGCCGTAGTATCGATAGACCGGGCAGCGCACCAGCATTTCGGCGATAGTTTGTTTCAACTGGCCTATGCGCAGGCTGTTCAGTTCGGTTTCGGTGGCGAGGTTCTGGGCCAGAAAATACTCGTACAGATTGTCGAGTTCACCGCCCATGTACTTGCTCAGAAAATACGCTTTCCGGTCGCGCACCTGCCGATGCACCGACACGTCATTACCGATCAACCCAGCGTAAAAATCACGGAAAGCCGGTTCGCTGCGGGCGTCGGTCATGAGGTTGCTGAGCATGGCCAGAAACTCGTAGCCCGACGCGCCTTCGATGGGCCAGCCTTCGGGCAGTTTTTCATCGGCCTGCAAAATCTTCTCGACAATCAGGTACGTCTCCGGCCCGGTCAGGTTGCGTAGTCGGTCCAGATACGTTTTGGGATCGTACAGGCCATCGACGTGGTCAACGCGCAGGCCCTGAAACACGCCCGTATCCACCAGTTCTTTAGTGTAGGCGTGGTAGGCATCAAAAACGTCCTGCTCGCGCATGTTCAGGCAGATGAGGCCGTTGACCGTAAAAAACCTACGGTAATTCATTTCCCGGCGTGTTTCCGGCTCGGTCCTGAACTGGTAATGCTGACTGGTTGCCAACGCGGTTAGTGCCTCCGGCGATTTGTTGACAGCACCAATGGCCGACCGGATAAACGCACCCGTTGCTTCGTTCTTCATCAACGCGCCGAACTGTATCTGGAACTCGGCCCAGGCTTCGGCCAGTGCTTCCGGTTCCTCAACGTGGTGCATCTGATCGAGTTGGGTTGCCAGTTCCTGTACGGCTTCGTTGGGTTGACCTGCGCCGGCCTGTAGCACCGCGACGTAGCTTTCGGGCTTCAGCGGCAGCGTGTTGCCCTGCACCTGTAACACCAGCCGGTCGTAGTCGTAGTTCAGCCGTAACGCCCCGTCGGCAATGGATTTGTCGAGGGCATCGGGCAGAAACGGTGCTTCGATGCGGTCGCGAAAAAATAAACTGCTCTGTGAGTTCTCGAAGAAGTGGGCGAAGCGCGAACGCGGCCCTTTTTCGAGCATGTCCATCAGCCAGTGGTTATTCGGGTGATAGGCCATATGGTTCGGCACGATGTCCTGAAACCAGCCCATATTGGCGTCGTGGAGCTTATCGGTCAGGGTACGTAACTGCGCTTCGGTACCGATTTCGGGGTTTATCCGGGTGGGGTCAACAGCGTCATAGCCGTGTCCACTCTGGGGGGTGGAAACAAAAATTGGTGAGCCGTAAATGGTGCCAATACCCAGCTGCTGCAAATAGGGCAGGAGTGCATCGACGTGGCTGAGGGTGAATTCGCTGTTGAGTTGAAAGCGGTAGGTTGAGACCGGATTATACATGGTGCTGGTTGTGTGCTATCGGTTAGGAGCAATTGTTCGCCCTGTTGTACAACACGCGGCTGGTCGGTTGTGTTGGCCGCAGACTGGTGGGGCCGGGACTATTTAGCAGAAAAGAAGGTCTCGCCAATACCGCATAGTGCGCCACCAGCCGACGCATATTCACGCTAAGACGACCCGGTATAGCGGAACTCAGAACTGGATTTTGGGGGTTAATTCGGTAATCTTATCCCTTCGTTTATATCTCTTCGCTTTTTAGTCGTATTCCGTGGAAAGACGCAAAGCTCTTCAGAACATGGCCATCGCCGTGGGTGGTTTCATTAGTTTGCCCGCCTGGGCCAACGGCTGGAACGCCACCACCGTGCCGGCAACCTACCGGATTTTGTCCCGTCAGCAGGATGAATTACTGGCCATTGTTGTCGATACCATCATCCCCACAACCACCGTCGACGGCAAAGACTCGCCAGGGGCCAAAGCGTTGGGCGTGCATCAGTTTCTGCAAAAAATGGTGAACGTCTGCTACGAACCCGACGCGCAGCAGACGCTGACGAAGGGCCTAACCACCACCGACGCGCTGGCCCAGCAGACCTACAGCCGTCCGTTTGCCGACTGCGACACCGCGCAGCGTATCGAGGTGCTGAACCGGATGAGCCAGGCCGAAGAACCCACTCAGAAGGGTTTCTACCGGCTGGTAAAGGGCCTGACCATTCGCGGATATATGAATTCCGAATACGTGATGACCAACCTGACGCACTATCAGATGATACCCGGCCACTATTACGGCTGCGTACCCGTACCGGCTACCGCACCGTCTCTCACTCAACCCAAATAAAGACTACACCGAAATGGCTTATCTGAATATTGACGCACAGGCTCAGAATACGTACGACGCCATTGTGATTGGGTCGGGCATCAGCGGGGGCTGGGCTGCCAAGGAACTGACGGCTAAAGGGCTGCGGACGCTCGTGCTGGAACGCGGGCGCGATGTGCGTCACGTGACCGATTACCCCACTACCAATAGGCAGCCCTGGGAATTTGAACACCGGGGGCAGCTTACCCGTGAGGTCAAAGAAGCCAACCCGATCATCAGCCGGTGTTACGCTTTCTACGAAGGCTCCGAGCAATTCTTCGTTAAAGACGCCGAGCACCCCTACGTGCAGGAAAAGCCGTTCGACTGGATTCGGGGCTATCAGGTGGGTGGTAAATCGCTGATGTGGGCCCGGCAAACGCAGCGGTGGAGCGACTTCGATTTCGACGGTCCCGCCCGCGATGGGTTTGCGGTGGATTGGCCCATTCGCTACGCTGACCTGGCCCCCTGGTACAGCTACGTGGAGAAGTTTGCCGGTATTTCGGGCAACAAAGACGGGCTGGCCCAACTGCCCGACGGCGAGTTTCTGCCTCCGCACGAGTGGAACTGCGTGGAGAAACACTTCAGTCAGCAGATGACAAAGAAATACCAGAACGCCCGCCCCGTCATCATGGGCCGGGCTGCGCACATCACCGAACCCAAGCCCATTCACTTTCAGCAGGGGCGGGCGCAGTGTCAGCACCGGACCATCTGCGAGCGGGGCTGTCCGTTTGGCGGGTATTTCAGCAGCAACTCCTCTACGATACCCTGGGCGGCCAAAACCGGGAAAATGACCCTGCGTCCGCACTCGGTAGTTCACTCGATTATCTACGACGAGAAGCGTAACAAAGCCATTGGCGTCCGGGTGGTTGACTCCGAATCGAAGCAGATGATGGAGTTTTACGCCCGTATTATCTTCGTCAACGCGGCCGCTCTGAACACAAACTTAGTGCTGCTGAACTCCACCTCGAACCGATTCCCGAATGGCCTTGGCAACGATAGCGGCCTGATGGGCAAGTACGTAGCGTTCCACAATTACCGGGCGGGCATTTCGGGGCAGTACGATGGACTGCTGGATTCGACTACCGATGGTCGGCGGCCCAATAGCCCGTACATTCCGCGTTTCCGCAATTTGCACAGGCAGGAAACGAGCGGTCCGGCGTCCCGGTTTATGCGGGGCTATGCCGCCGGGTTCTCGGCGGGGCGTATCTCGCGCAACAGCCAGGACGGAATCGGGGCCGATTTGAAGACCAATCTGCTTACACAAAACCTGGGCGGCTGGCACGTTGGCTCGCATATGATGGGCGAAACGATCCCGAAAGAAACCAACTTCGTCGCGCTCGACTCGGCCCAGAAAGACCCGTATGGCATTCCGCAGCTTAAAATCAGCGTAGGCTATGACGACAACGACGAGAAAATGGTGAAGGATTATCTGGAGCAGATGACCGAGATGTTTACCGCGGCTGGCTTCACCAACATCCGCACCCGCGACGATAAGCGTAACCCCGGCCTCGACATTCACGAAATGGGGGGCGTTCGGATGGGGAAAGACCCTAAAACGTCGCTGCTCAATAAGTGGAACCAACTCCACGCCGTCAAAAACGTGTTCGTTACCGACGGGGCCAGCATGACCAGCACATCGACCCAAAATCCCTCGCTGACGTACATGGCCATGACCGCCCGCTCAGTCGATTATGCGGTGAAAGAGATGAAGAAAGCGAACTTATAGCGTTT
>JACMPG010000226.1 GCA_014377625.1 Spirosoma sp. | reverse complement strand
GCAGTAGCAGAAATCCCCGGCTCTCCCGCTGCGAGAAGCCGAAATAGTCGCGCACCAGCGTCTGTAAGCGATTGAACATGAACAGCGTTACGATTTAGCGTGATTAGGTTGCAAGCTAAACCGAAAACGGTCATAGTCAAATGGTTCACCACGTAGAACCTCACTATGCCCTCACATGAACATCGTCTGAATCTCTTCTTTGAGCGATTTGAGCGCGTCGGCGGTGGGTTGCCGGTCTTTCTGGATAATGCGCTCAAAAATGCGCCTGGATAGTTCGATGGCGGGGGCGTCGGGTCGGGTGTCGCCGGAGGACTGATTAATCAACATCGTTACGTCGTTCATAGCTCCCTGAATCTGATCCCAAACGCCCTGAGTCATGTAAACCTGCTGCGACAGATTATGGTTGTATTCGTCGCGGATTTCCTGCAACAGCCGTTGCTGGAGTTCCAATACCGTGCTTGAACTACCGCCCAGCCGAAGTAGCATGTTGTTTGGGCTGATGCGTTCCAGAAACAGGGTCATTCGCTCGTACGCCTGTAGCCGAACGGGTACAACGGCTTCGGTATAGTGATTTCTGGTATCGTGGCGGTGGCGGTCGGCCTCTCGTTCAAGCAACAGCTTTACGGTCAGGTACATACCATAAAGTACCAGCCCGGCTGGGATGAGCAGTTTTACTAAATCACTTAGAATGTCCATGAATGAAACAATGTGGTTTGGGGCAAAATGGGTAAATTTGACTGGTATGTGCAAGACAAACTGCCCATGCACTACGGATGAATACAACGCCAGAAATTGACAGGCCCGTGCGGGTTCGGGCCGAAGCCCGTCAGCAAATTATCGACACTCTGCTAACCAACAAAATCCCCGCTGAGTATGGCCTGCGCGTCGGCATTCGGGGAGGGGGCTGCGGAGCGTCGTGGCTGCTGGGGTTTGACCTGCCCGGACCGACCGACGAAGTCTATAACGTAGAAGGGGTCCGGGTCATTATCGACCGGAAACATTTACTCTACGTTTTCGGGGCTGAAATCGGCTACGAACCCGGTGGCTTTACGGTGGAAAAATGAATGATGAGTTATGAATTATAAATGATGAATTGGCTTTCGCCAGCCCACCCGCGCCAGCATCGTTCATAACTCATCATTCCCTTCTTCCTTTTCTGGCATGATTTTAGTCCCTGCGTAGCTATAAATGATCTAAAAGCGTGAAGCGGATTGAACGACATATCTTTCTCATATTGGCCATACTGGCTGCCGGGCTATCTGCAGGCTGCTATTGGCTGCTCGAACGTGACGCGCCCGGTGCCACCGACGAGCAGTATCTGAGTGCCGTTCAGCAACGCGTAAAAGAAGAAATGCTGATTAGTTCAGATGAGCTGCAACAGATAAGCGGGCTGGTGGCTAACCAGAAAACGTTCAATTTTTCTACCCTCAGTATCGACACGAAGTATCCGTATTACATATTTAGTAATGGGGCCCTAATCGTATGGTCAGATTATCGCTTTATTCCTGATTTCGATAAGATGAGGCAGGTAGTGCAGCCCAAACTGATTGAATTTGATCGGAGCCGCTATCTGGTCAGTCACAAACGTATTCGTAAGGGAAGCGATACCGTCGATGTTTTTTCGCTGATTAATGTATACCGGCACTTCCTCAGCGACAATACGTATCTTCAGTCTGGTTATAACTCCGCGTTGCTTGCGCTCGATCCGGCTGGCGTCAGTGACCGGCGACAACAACCGTACCAGGCTATTTACGATAATGAATCGGTGTTTCTTTTTTCGGTCGAGCCGCCCCGGGTCAATGGGTATCGAAATAGTAGTACTCCTGTTAATACCGTTACGTTAGCCGCTATCGGATTTTTATTTCTGGGCTTGTACATAGGGCAGCAGCTGGTCCGGCTGGGGCGTCGCCGGCAACACGTACTGGCCTTTTCGCTGTTGGCCACGTACCTGATCGTGTTGCGGGGCCTGATGCTTTACTTTGGTGTACCGTTCCTGTTTATCGAATGGGACCTGTTCAATCCCAAATTTTATGCAGCGTCGGTATTGACGCCCTCGCTGGGCGATTTACTGCTAAATCTGCTGGTGCTGATTGTACTCGCCCTGTACTGGGTCAATTATTATTACAAATCAACGCTTTACACATACCTGCTTAAGTTGCCGCCCTGGGCAAAAGCCGTTGTTTCTGTTAGCTGTGTAGGGCTGAGTTACCTTGTTTTTGCCTTCTGCTACGCCGAGCTTACCAATATTTACGAAAAATCGCAGTTCACGCTCGACATTACGCTAAGCATTCATTTCTCATTTCTGAAAATAATCTGTCTACTGATTTTTATCGGTGTGTCTGCACTGTATTTTTTGCTGATACATCTGCTGGCGTCGGTTTTTTTTCGGTTTAACCGACCCGTATCATGGGTGCGTGGGGGAGGGCTTGTGCTGGCCGGAACCGTAATAATGGCTCTCATAAGCTGGTTGCTTGATCTGCCTCTTTCGATTATTTATGCCGTTAATGGTCTGTATTTTCTTTTGATTTACGCAGCTGGTTTCCCCAGAACGCTGTATACGTTTCGGTATAAAACATCGATTTATTTATTCATGGCGGCTTTTTTCTGCGCACTCACAACGGCTTACGTAGTATACGAGCAGGAGGTTCAGAAGCAGTTGGCACATGAACAGACCTTTGCGGCCCAGTTGCTGGCCGAAAATGATAAATATGGCGAGTTTATGCTTAGCAAAGCACAGGAGTCTATTGTAAGCGATCCTGAAATTGGCCGTTCGCTGCGGCAGGATACGCTGCTGGTTCGGGAGCGGATTCAGCAACGTATTAAATCACTGCACCTAAGTAAGTACTTTGATAAGTACGACATACAAGTATCGTCATTTGGGGCCAGCGGTCAATCGCTCGATATGAGTCAGGGAGCGTTATCGCTGGCCGGTTTGCAGGCTAAATACCAGAAACCAGACTATAAAACCAACTACCCAGGTATCTATTTCGTCAACGAAGCTGATAATAAGTTTGTGAAGCAGTACGTGGGGTTCATAACGATCCCGGCGCCGAAAAGCCTGTCTGGCAGTAACCCCACTGGCTATATCATACTGGATATGCGCCTGCGCAGCCAACGGTCGCGTGGCGTTTATCCTGAATTGCTGGCCGATGCCCGCTTTAGTAAAAGTCCCGACGAACCTGAGTATAGTTATGCCGTGTACCAGCGGATACCTGGTAAACCGAGTCTACCTCAGCTTTTGTATTGTTCGGGTAGGTATAATTATGACCGGAAAATGCCTGTCGAACTACTTGACGATCCGGCCCTGCCAGAGCGCGGAGTATCAACGAACGGCTACCGGCACGTGGCGCAACAGGGGCGGGACGGACGGCTGGTGGTCGTATCGGCCGATGAGTATCCGCTGGCAAATATCTTCTCCAACTTCTCGTTTCTGTATCTTTTACTGGTGTTTACGGTCATTTTGATAATCATCTTATACGCCATTAAGTACCGGTTTACGCAGTTTAGAATCAATTACTCTACCCGTATCCAGATCCTGCTGAACGTAGCGTTCTTTCTGCCGCTCATCTCGGTTATTATTCTGATCCTGAGTGTTATCAGTTCTAATTACACCACTAATCAGGAGAACTCATATGTCAGTAACACCCGAAATATTGCCGCTAACTTCCTAACCTACATTGATGAGCATCTGGTGGCGCAAAAGCGCAGTAAGGCATCGATGGAAGAAGAGTTAAGCAAGATTGCCCGCGACGCCGACATTGACATCAATCTCTTCGATACGCATGGGAAACTCTATAGCTCGACCCGCCCCCTCATGTATGAGAGTGGATATCTGTCGAAACGAATCAATCCGGCAGCTTACATCCGCATCATCGAAGAGAAAGAAAACCAGATTTTACTGAATGAGTCGCTGGGCGACAAAACGTACCGAACGGCCTACGCGGGCATCAAGTCATACGATGGCCGATTACTCGGGGTACTCAGCGTGCCGTATTTCTACGCCAGTATTGAACTGGAACGGCAGATTATTGAAGTCATTGCCATGGCCCTGAGCATTTTTACGGGCCTGTTTCTGTTTTTTCTGGTGGTATCCTATTTTGCCTCGCATGTGTTGACCCGGCCGTTGCAGATGCTGACCCAGAAAATTCGTAAAACCAACCTCGACCACCCCAATGATCCACTTCCCTGGCAGTCAGACGACGAAATTGGTCTGCTAATTCGGGAGTACAACCGGATGCTGGTTAAACTCGAAGAGAGCAAGCAGGAACTGGCTCAGAACGAAAAACAATCGGCCTGGCGCGAAATGGCCAAGCAGGTAGCCCACGAGATCAAGAATCCGCTGACGCCTATGAAGCTGACGCTCCAGCATTTGCAGCGCACATTTCCTAAAACCGTCGAGGCAGAGGGCACCCTGAATGGAGCCGGTAGCCGCGTTATTCAGCGCACGTTCGATTCGCTCCTCGATCAGATTGATAACCTGAGCGACATTGCCACTTCGTTCTCTGAATTTGCCAAGATGCCGCTACCTAAGAATGAAACGTTTGAGATAACGGTCATGCTCAACAAAGCCGCTGACCTCTACGCCGAACGCACTACCCTGTACCGGCAAATTGCGCCCGGCCCAATCATGGTCATCGGCGACCGGCAGCTTATTGGCCGGATCCTCACCAATCTGCTCATCAACGCCATTCAGTCCGTACCACCCGACCGGCGGGCGGTGATAAATCTCCAGTTATATACCAACGACGACGAGGTACAAATTGAAGTACGCGACAATGGTGCGGGCATACCAGACGCCCTTCACACTAAGGTATTCCTGCTGAATTTCAGCACAAAAACGGGCGGGTCGGGTCTTGGGCTGGCCATTGCCAAACGGGGGATTGAACACGCCGGGGGAAACATCTGGTTTGAAACCGTTGAAGGGGTAGGTACGTCATTTTTTGTCTCGCTTCCTTTAGCCAGCGTTCAGATACCCGTCGCTGCATCGGCACTAATCTAAGTTTTCTCCAAAAAAATCAGCCGGTCAGGAAACCCGACCGGCTGAAACATATTGTCTCAAACATCACTCAATGAGGAACAGAAAAAAACCACTGGTGTGTCCTGGTCCTCAATATCTTATACCGTAACGTGCCGCCAGTTTTCGCCTGATCGAATACGATTGAGCTGTGTATGGGTAATGCCGAACTGCTTGGCAATCATTTTGAGCCGGTTTTTATCATTAAGCAATAGCTTTTTAATAATCCTGACCTTGCTCTCGGTTAGCTTATAATTACTGGTGCCACGAACCGCAGGGCGATTCTTTACATTTGGATTCTCGCGGTTGTGCGCTACCATTTCATCTTTAGTAACCCAGCGCAGGTTATCAACGAAGTTGTTTTGCTTGTCATGGTCGAGATGAATAACGAAGGCCTGTTCGGCCTGTTTGCGAACCACGTAGTACTCAGCCACGAGCTTGTGAACGTACCGGTTTAGGGTTTTACCCTCGGCCCGTATATTCAGCGAGCGATACCCCTGAATGACTGAACCTTTAATTAACCTCCCCCCGGCCCCGGTAGTTGACCGCTGAAAACCCGGTTCCTCCTTTGGTGCTGACTGAAAGCTGCGGAGTCGGCCATAGTTTGATACATCGTAACGGGGAGGGTTTTCCAGGTCCTCGAACGGGATAGTAGTCCACTTTTCATTCCAGTAATGTTGCGGCTTTAACTCATTCATGGCAGGCAGGTTCTATGTCAGGATTCTGAAGTAGTACTTATTTTGTTTAACAATGTATGAACAAAGATAAAACAAAAAAGTTGGCTGTAATTCGCTTAAATGAATTGATTTCCAGAAGAATGAAGCAAATTCACTGATAATTGCCTGAAAAACGGAGAGGAATGTCCCCTAAACTGATTAATCAATGATGAAATAAGTTAAACAAAATTTATATCTGGTCGTAATCTGAAAAACCTCATGAGCTGGAGGTTGTTCAGGTGTAGTACCAAGAAACATACTCATGAATAGAAAAAAAACACTGATAATAGGCGCCAGCGAAAATCCAGCCCGCTATGCCAACAGAGCTGCAAAGATGCTGTTACAGCACGGACACCCCATAAAACTGGTTGGTTTACGCGAAGGGAAAATAGGTGACGAGCCAATTCAGGCCGGAACTCCCGTACTCCAGGACGTCGATACCGTAACACTGTACGTAGGGCCGCAGAATCAGCAGGGTTACTATGACTACATCAGGGAGCTTAAACCCCAGCGGGTGATTTTTAACCCCGGTGCCGAAAACCCGGACTTTGCCCGGCAGTTGATCCGCGATGGTATTGAACCCATAAACGCCTGCACACTGGTTATGCTATCGGTAGGGACGTATTGAATGGCGAATGAGCGAATTGTGAATGATTGAATAGTTGCTGACGCGAATGAATCCCGCGTCAGCAACTATTCAATCATTCACAATTACCACCTTATAAGAGCCGACGCCCAGGTGAAACCGCTCCCGAAGGCCGCCAGGCAGATAAGGTCGCCGGGTTGGACGAGGCCCTTATCGAAGGCTTCGGTGAGGGCAATAGGGATAGATGCCGCCGTGGTGTTACCGTAGTGCTGAATATTGTTGAACACCTTCTCGTCTGGCAAACCCATCTGCTGCTGCACGTAGTTGGAAATGCGGATGTTGGCCTGGTGCGGTACCAGCAGCGACAGGTCATCTGACCCGAAACCGTTGGCCGTCAGGCTCTCGTTAATAACCTCCATGAACCGGACAACGGCGTGCTTGAACACGGTATTGCCGTTCATTACCACGCTGGCTCCGCCGTCAGTGGCCGTTTGGGGGGTAATGAAATGGTTGGGGCGGCTGCTGCCGGGGTCTTTCAGGTATAATTCCTCCGCGTAGCGACCGTCGGCGTGGAGGTGGGTCGAAAGAATCCGGTGTTCCGGGTCGGTAGTGGCCTGTACAACGGCGGCACCGGCACCGTCGCCGAAGATAACGGCTACGCCACGTCCTTCGGTGGTTTTGTCCATCAGCGTTGACTGAATTTCGGCGCCGATTACGAGTGCAGTTTTGGCCATGCCCGTCTTGATAAACTGATCTGCAATGGACAATGCGTAGACGAAGCCTGAACACTGCTGCCGGATGTCGATAACCGGAATGCCTTCCAGACCCAGTTCGCGCTGCATTAGAAAGGCTGAGCCGGGAAAGTAATAGTCGGGTGAGAGCGTAGCATAAACGATCAGGTCAACGGCGGCTGCATCGAGGTCAGCGCGGCTAAGTGCCATGCGGGCAGCTGTGGTGGCCATACTCGCGTTCGTATCCTTGCCATGCGTAAACCACCGCCGTTCTTTAATGCCGGTCCGTTCCTGAATCCACTCGTCTGAGGTGTCCATGTACTGCCGGAGGTCGTCGTTTTTCACGACCGTTTCGGGGACGTAGTAGCCCAGACCTGTAATTTTAGAATACACTGTATTCATTTGTTGATGTTAAAACCAACGGTAAAGTTAGCAAATTCAACGGGTCAGGTCAGGCATCAACGGTTTCTGCTGTGTGCAAGGTGAACGTATAGTCCTCCATGATTAGGTTAGCCAGCAATTGACGGCAGGCGGCATCGACGGTTTCGCGGGCCTGCGCTTCAGAATCGGCCTCAACACTGAGCCGCACATGCTTGCCAATGCGCACATTGTCGATGGTGTCCATATTGAGGTTGTGCAGACCGAGTTTAACGGCTTTGCCCTGCGGATCCAGAATTTCGGCCCGCGTCATAATATCAATTTCGGCGATGTAGGTCATCTTTTTAATGAGTGAATGATAGAATGAGTGAATTGGTACGCCGAAGCAGGTTGCTGACGCCGGAAGGTATTCACTCATTGAAAATTAGAGACACAAGAATATACAGCCCGATGATTATTGGTACGGCTGCGAACTGCAAAAATAACAGGAGTAGCACACTCGCCATTAGAAACAGAAATTTTGTCTTGTTTTCTGCCCATCCAAACGACTTGAACTTAAGCGCGAAAAGCGGTAACTCAGCTACGAGCATGAACGAAAACGCAACGAGAATACCCCAGACAATATCATTCTTCCAGATAGCGTTGAACTGCGGCTGATACCGTTCCATGAGCGGCAGAGCAGCAATGATCATGGTATTTGCGGGCGTAGGCAGGCCAATGAAGGACTCGGACTGTCGGGTGTCGAGGTTAAATTTTGCCAGCCGCAGGGCCGACAGTACCGCAATCAGAAACGCGATATATGAAATGCTGCCCAGTCCCTGAAACCAGCCCAACTGAAACATCATAGTAGCGGGCAACGCGCCAAACGTAACCATGTCGGCCAGCGAGTCGAGTTCTTTGCCGAACGGCCCCGATACATGCACCAGCCGGGCCACAAAACCGTCGCCAAAGTCCAGCACCAGAGCCAGACCAATCAGCCATGAGGCCATGACCAGGTCACCACGCAGGGTCATTACGAGGCCAATGCACCCGCACAGCAAATTGCCGCAGGTCATGGCGTTGGGGAGGTGCTTCAACTTTTAATTATGGATTATGAAGGGGTTCGTTTTACGTTCCTGCCCAATTGTCGTTGGTTTATTGTGGCCGGCGTAAACCACGTAATCGTCGGGTAAGGTCATAAACTGGGTTTGGATGCTGTTGAGCAGGTCATCATGATTGCAGTACGGGAAATCGGTACGGCCCACGCCACCCCGAAACAAGACATCGCCCCCCACAATATACCGGTCAACGTGGTTTACGAACGCTACGTGACCAGGCGCATGGCCGGGCGTAAACACCACGTCCAGGGCGGTATTCCCGAATCGGATGCGGTCACCTTCGGTTAGCCATTCGTCTATTTGGCCGTGTTCATAGCCCCGCAGACCGTACAGGGTAGCTCGGGTAGGAACATCGTTAAAGATCACCTCATCTTTCGGGTGCAGGAATATATTGACGCCGTATTTCCGCTTCAGATACGCCACACCGAACACATGGTCAAGGTGAGCGTGGGTGAGCAGAATGGCTTTCAGTTTCAGCCTGCGTTCGTCAATAAACCGGCTTAGCTCTTCTTTTTCGGCCTGTTCGTACATGCCGGGGTCAATGATGACGGCTTCATTGGTCGCTTCGTCGATGACGACGTAGGTGTTTTCCTGGAAGGGCGAGAAGGTGAAAGACTGGATCATAAAAGTAAAAACACGGTTGGTTTTTTGCGCAGGTCGGGGACCTGTGTTTTCCACTCGCGGATGGTCAGGGTTTTGACAAAAGCATCGGGAGCGGTCAGGTTGCAGGCTACGCACAGACGGGTGTTGCCCTGCGCGTTGAGCATAATGTCGGCAAAGAGCGCGTCGTTGCGGTAGGGAGTTTCCATAAAGATCTGCGTTTGCTGCCGTGCCTGAGCTTCTTTGTCCAGAAACCGGATGGCACTGGAGCGGTCGGCCTTTTCGATGGGCAGATAGCCGTGAAATACGAACGACTGCCCGTTTAGTCCCGACGCCATCAGGGCCAGTAAAATACTCGACGGTCCCACCAGCGGCTCCACCCGCCAGCCCAGCGTGTGCGCCATACTCACAATTACTGCGCCGGGATCAGCCACGCCGGGGCAACCGGCTTCTGACAGCACGCCCGCATTGCGTTTGCGCTCCATAAGTTCCTGAATCTGACGGCGCGTGTCGGCAGGGGGCGTATCCTTGTTAAGGTCGAAAAACGTGGTTTCGTCAATGATACGGCTGGTTTTCAGGCCCGTAATGAACCGGCGGGCGGTGCGCACATTCTCCACGAAATACGCATCGGTTTTCTCGATTACGTCACGAATAGGAGATGGCAGGACCAGTTCAGCCGTATCGTCGGCGAGGGGGGTAGGGATGAGGTAGAGTGTGGGCATACTTTGTTATGGTGACCGGTCCGCCGACGCGGAAGGAAGCATCTCGCGTCGATGTAATGAAAATGGTAGCCTGGCGAAGATGCTTCCCTCGTCAGCATGACAAATTAAGTATTTAAAAAACTCATTAAACTCGCCACGAACTCGTCCGGTTTTTGGGCGTGTACCCAGTGGCTGGCTCCCTGAATGGTCTCGATGATGGCGTTGGGGAAGATGCGTTTGATGGCCGGGATGTCTTCGTCCAGAATATACGGCGATTCGCTGCCGCGCATGAACAGCGTAGGTTCCGTTACGATGCGGGGGTTGGTCAGTTCATCGCCGATGCCGTGCACTTCGCGCTCGATTACAGGCAGATTGAGCCGCCAGTCAAACGTTCCCTCTTCGTTACGGTACAGGTTTTTGAGCAGAAACTGCCGCACCGGAAGTATAGACTCGTACTGACTCAATATTTTATCGGCTTCACTGCGGGTTTTGAGACTGGCTAAGTTAATGGCATTCAGTCCGCGAATAATGTCAGCGTGATGGACCGGGTAAAACTTCGGCGCAATATCAACCACAACGAGTTTGCTGAAATCGACTGACTGGCCTGTGTTGGGGAAATCCATAGCGTACTGCATCACCGTCTTGCCGCCCATGGAGTGGCCCAGCAAAACCGGTTTTTCGAGTTGCTGATCAAGTAGAAACTCATGCAGATCAGCCGCCATGCCCGTGTAGTCATGCGTATCATTTCGGGGTGACTGCCCGTGGTTGCGCTGATCGATTGACAGAACATGATAGCCGTGTTCGGCAATGGTTTTGCTAATTGTAAACCAGTTGTCTGACGAGCCAAAAACGCCGTGTATCAGCACAATGGCCGGGTCGGTGGGGTTGCCAACTTCTCTGAAGTATAGTTTCATGTTATGAATGAGTGAATGAGTGAATGAGTGAATATCTCCAGCAGCATACTGCCTGCGTCAACCATATTCACTCATCCGCTCATTCAGAATTTAATTGACATACACCACACTCTCCCGTTTTGCCACCAGTTCGCCAAAGGAATGAAGCGTCAGGCCGTTTTCGGCAGCAACGCGTTCAAACTCCTCGGTGCTGTGGGGCTCAATGGCGATGAGCAGGCCGCCCGACGTTTGTGGGTCGGCCAGGACGTAGCGTTGGGTTTCGGTAAGTTCGCTGATTTTGTGGCCGTAGCTATCCCAGTTGCGCACCGTGCCGCCGGGAAAGCTTTTTTGAGCGAGGTATTCGTCCACAACGGATAATTTCGGTACGTCGGCGTAGTCAATAACCGCGCTCAGGCCGGAGCCTTCGGCCATTTCGGTGAGGTGACCCAGCAGACCGAACCCCGTTACGTCGGTCAGTGCTTTGACATAGGGTAACTTACCCAGCACCGTGCCAAAGCGGTTGAGCTGCGCCATTTGGGCCGGGGCCATAGTGGCGTGTTCAGGCTGGAGAATACCTTTTTTCTGTGCGGTGGTCAGAATACCGACGCCCAGTGGTTTAGTCAGATATAGCTTACAGCCTACCGTGGCCGTGTTGTTCTGTTTGAGATGGTCGATGCGCACCTTACCCGTCACGGCAAGTCCAAAAATAGGCTCCGGCGAGTCGATACTATGGCCACCCGCCAGCGGAATGCCTGCTTCCTGACAGATGCTTCGCGCGCCTTCCATCACCTGCCCGGCCACTTCGGCTGGCAGCTTATCCAGCGGCCAGCCCAGAATGGCGATAGCCATGATGGGTTCGCCCCCCATTGCATATACGTCGCTGATGGCGTTGGCCGACGCGATGCGCCCAAAATCGAAAGCGTCATCAACAATAGGCATAAAAAAATCGGTGGTGCTGATGATAGCTTCGCCGTTGCCGAGGTCCATCACGGCGGCATCGTCGCGGGAGTCGTTGCCCACGAGCAGGCTATCGTAATGAGGCTGGGAGGCCGTAGCGTTGCTATGCAGTATTTTGTCTAAAATCTTCGGCGATATTTTGCAACCGCAGCCCGCGCCGTGGCTGTACTGGGTAAGTTTAATCGGGGCAGATTCGGTTTGTGTCATGTATAAACAGCGTCTTCGGTCTGTGTGTAGTCCTGTACAATACGCCCACTGGCTTTGGAAGGTTCGATCTCACGGATACCCCTGCTGAAATGGATGCCTGTGCTTAACAAAAACATAACATAGCAGAATGGCATCCAAAGTGGCTATTTTTGGCCTATTCCGTGATATATGACCGCTTCCTGTTGCGGGCTGGTACTTTTTTAAGAATATTCGTCTTGTGGTCAGCCGATAAAAGCCCATCTTTGCGGCTAAATTGAAGGGTACTACAGGCTAGTGCACTTCACACGAATAGAAATCAAACAAACACAACTATGTTTAAAAAACTACTGAATGTCAGAGTAACCCTCGCGTTGCTTGGTAGTATGCTGTTAGCTGTTCTCGGCGGAAGTGGAGCAATGGCACAGGTAACGTCGTCGGCCATTAACGGCTTTGTGACCGACTCGAAAGGAGAAGGTCTGCCCGGCGCTACGGTCGTGGCTATTCACCAGCCATCGGGTACGCGCTACGGTGCCGTTACCAACACGGCGGGTGTTTATAATATGCCAAATGTTCGGGTTGGTGGCCCGTATGCCATTACGGTATCGTATGTGGGTTTCAAGGAGCAGGTTAAACAGGACCTCTTTGCTGCCCTTGGGACAACGGCCAACGCCAATTTCAAACTGGCCGACGAAGGTACCAATCTGAGTGAAGTGGTAGTAAGTGGGAGCCGGAGTGATATTTTTAGTTCGGACCGCACGGGCGCAGCCGCTTCATTTGGTCGGGAAACAATCAACACCACGCCAACCATTGGCCGGACGCTGAACGACATTACCAAATACAACGCATATGGTAACGGACAGTCGTTTGCTGGTCAGGATGCCCGTTTTAATAACGTCACTATCGACGGGTCAGTGTTCAACAACGGTTTTGGTCTGGGTAGCTCGGCGCAGGCGGGTGGACGAACGGGTACGACGGCGGTTTCGCTGGACGCCTTGGATCAGATTCAGATCAACGTGGCTCCCTTCGATGTGCGGCAGTCAGGATTCACGGGGGCGGGTATCAACGCCGTAACGCG
>JACMPG010000225.1 GCA_014377625.1 Spirosoma sp. | reverse complement strand
GTAGCCCGAGAAGGATTCGAACCTCCACAAACAGAACCAAAATCTGTTGTACTACCCTTATACTATCGGGCTATTCCGCATTTGCGAGTGCAAAGATAGTGGATTTTCCCAAGTCTATGCAAGTTGGTTGGTAACAAACTATTTTTTTCCTCAAAGCAGGACCGCTACCTATTGAAACACCGTTGGATACGAAGCTATTACGGATCGTGATACACCGTTGTTTTTATACATTTGCCGTTATGAAAAGTGCATTACTGGTTTTTCTGGGTGGTGGATCGGGCAGTATAGTGCGGTATGTCATTGGTCGATTTGTACCAGCCACGCTCACGGGTTCGCCCTTTCCGGTGTCTATCCTGGTTGTTAACGTAGCAGCCAGCGCAGTATTAGGGGTGGTAGTGGGCTACGGCCTGAACCGCTCCCTGAACGACGACGTAAGGCTGCTGATTGGCGTTGGTTTCTGCGGAGGACTCAGCACGTTTTCAAGTTTCAGTAACGATACGTTAATTCTCCTGCAACACGGTCGTACGGGTGCCGCGTTGCTCAACATTAGCTTAAACGTCATCCTGTGTCTGTTGGCATCCTTCGGTGGGCTACTGGCCGGCGGGCGGGTTTAACGGAATTAGTTCAACGTTAAAGGTCTAATGATGCCAGAAACCACTCATACGCTGGCCAGACCGTAAGGCTAAACTCTGAAGCTTGAACAGAAAAGAACCTTAACCCGTAAAAAGTATGACTATTAAACTACTTACCCTTCTCACCCTAATGACTGCAAGCACCCAGGCGCAGGAACTGTATCGTCGGCTGTATGACGCCCACGATACATATAAAGAAAAGGCATTTACCCACCGACGGTTCAAGCACCAGGACATTATGCCGCTCCTCGACAGCCTCAACAGGCAGGGGCCGCTGTCAGTGAGTCAGGTGGGCGAGTCGTTCGAGAAGCGGAGTATTTATCAGGTCAAGGCCGGAACAGGCGACAAAAAAGTCCTGCTCTGGAGTCAGATGCACGGCGATGAAGCTACCGCCACTATGGCTCTGTTCGACATTTTCAACTTTCTCAAAGCGCATGATGATGGCTTCGACAGTCTACGGCAGATTATCCTGACCAATGTAACGCTTTATGCCGTGCCCATGCTTAACCCCGACGGGGCGCAACGGTTTCAGCGACGCACGGCCCTGGAAATCGATATGAACCGGGATGCCCTGCGGCTACAAACGCCTGAAGGCCGTTTACTGAAAGAACTCCAGCAAACGCTTAAACCACTCGTGGGTTTCAGTCTGCACGATCAGAATCCGCGGTACAGCGTTGGCAAGACCGGCAAACAGGCTGTTGTATCCTTTCTGGCAACAGCATACGACCCCGCCCGGAGTATAAATGACGTCAGAAAACGGTCAATGGAACTTGTGGTGGGCATGAATCGCGTGTTACAGCAGTTTGTGCCGGGGCAGATTGCGCGGTACGACGACGAGTTTGAACCCCGCGCCTTTGGCGACAACATTCAGAAATGGGGTACCACCCTCGTCCTGATTGAGTCGGGTGGGCTTGTGGGCGACCCGGAAAAGATGCGTATCCGGCAGCTCAACTTTGTGGCCATCCTAACGGCATTGGAAGCCATTGCTACGGCGTCGCACGCGCAGGAAAACATAGCTGAGTACCAGGCCTTGCCCGAAAACAGCCGCGACCTGTTCGACCTTCTGGTTCGCAATGCTACGATTGTACGGAATGGAAAGCGTGTGAAAGTTGACATCGGCATCAACCACAACGAAGAGAACGCTGACTCGGCACGAACGTTTCGCTATAAAAGCACGATTGAAGAAATAGGCGATTTATCCACCTATTACGGCCTGGAGGAGATCGACGCCACTGACCTTACGCTAACTAACTCGACTGGCCGCTTAATAAAACTGGGACAGGTGCCCACATTCATTCTGAAAAAGGGCGACTCGATAAAGTACAATTTAGTAAATGGATTTCAGACAGAATCAGAGGAAAAACCAAAAGCGGCTGGCGCACCGGGTAACCAATGAAAATTTGGCAAATGGGTAAATAGTCGGGGCAACTGCAGGTTGCAGAGTCAGTTGGCAATTGATAACAACTCCGAATGCTCAATTTCATAATTTGCTGATAATCAGTTTTTTATTTCCTAAATATAAACATAATTCAACCGTAACACTGACGTAACGTTGGCGTAATACTGGGCAGGTAGCTTTGCAGCGCAATAGCGACTACCAATATAACCAACATGAAATCAACTGTTTTTTCAATTCTTTTTGCCTTTCTGGCAACGCTTACCCTCGCGCAGACCGGCACCGTCCGGGGCATTATTAAAGACGCAAAAACCAAAGAAGCCCTCATCGGAGCCACTGTACAGATTGGCGGCACGCAGCTTGGCGTTACCACCGACATTGAAGGAGCATTCAACATTCCCAATGTACCCACCGGTACGCAAAACGTAGTTATCTCATACGTTTCGTACCAGACCAGGACCATCCCAAACGTTCGCGTGGAGTCGGGAAACACCACGGTCATTGACACTGAGTTGGACGAGGAAGGCAAATCACTCCAGGAAGTAGTAGTTCGGGCCAACCGCGCCACCAACACCGAAATCGCGGTGATCACCGAAATCAAGCAGCTGAAAGCACTGGCAGTGGGTATTTCGGCGATGCAGATTCAGAAATCACAGGACCGAGACGCGGCAGCGGCCATCCGGCGGGTACCGGGCGTGAGTTTGGTAGACAACCGGTTTGTGCTGATTCGCGGGCTGGGTTCGCGCTACAACTCAGTGTTGTTGAACGATGTGATAGCTCCATCGACCGAAGTAGAAACACGTTCATTTTCGTTCGATCTGGTACCGAGTAATATCCTCGACCGGATGATTGTCTTCAAATCCGGTTCAGCCGATTTGCCGGGCGATTTTGGCGGGGGGGTCATTAAGATTTATACGAAGCGTAAGCCGGACCGTAACTTCATTGATGCGGGTCTTACCCTCGGCTACCGGGCCAACACGACGTTTCAGAACGTCCAGACTCACAGTCGGAGTGGTCTGAACGCCCTTGGCCTGTGGGGGAAAGACCAACAGATTCCTGAGGTTTTCCCGGCCCGCTCAAACGATTTCAACCAGTTAAACGCATCGCAACGGGCCTCTTATGCCCGGCTGCTGCCCGACTCTTGGGCATTGAAAGACATGGCTGTTTCGCCCGACATTCGTTTCGCACTCAACTTTGGTCGTCGGTTCGACATTGGGAACGTATCGGTTAGTAACCTGACTGCAATCAACTACTCGAACACCAACCAGTTTGCCAACATTGATTTCCGGCTGTTTCAGAATGCAGACAAAGCCAACGACGTGCTGGAGCGATATAATGACGCCAGCTATTCACGCAACACGCGGATCGGCATTCTGCACAACTGGAGCCTGCGGTTTTCGCCGAGGTTCAATCTGGAGTGGAAAACACAGTTTAACCAGCTGGGAAACACCGAAACTATTGTTCGGAACGGGCAGCGGGTGGTTGACGGCGTTGATGTTCGCGCTTTTTCGGAGCGGTACGAGAACCGGAGTATTCTGACTACGCAGGTAGCGGGCGAACACAAGCTGAACGAACTTACCAAATTCGACTGGATTGCGGCCTACGGCTATACGGGCCGCTGGGAGCCGGACTGGAAGCGGGCGCGTTTTCAGCGGGTGGCGGGTGCTGTCGGTACCGATGGCCAGCCAGCGCCATTCCAGTTAGCAGCCCCCAATGACCCCAACCCCGTTGATGTGGGCCGGTTTTATTCCAAACTGAACGAGAACGTCTATTCATTGATTGGCAACGGCGAACGGGTGTTTGGCAATCCAAACGACCGTGAGCCAAACAAACTCAAGTTTGGCGTGTATGGCGAACGCCGGAGTCGTAGTTACGCTGCCCGGTTTTATGGTTATCAGACCATTGGCAATGCATCGGCTGTCACCCAGCAGTCCATCAACACGCTCTTCGACCCACAAAACGTGACGGGCCAACCGGGTGGCCTTTCCATTCAGGATGGTACGCGCGATCTGGATTCGTACCAGGGCTACACAACCTACGGAGCAGCTTATGTGAGTGCCGATCTAAACCTTGGTACTAATGCTAACCTCAATGTTGGTTTCCGGGGGGAGTATTTCCTACAGGACCTTCGTTCGTCGGTGAATGGGGCCGAACGTCAGTTAGTTAATAACCCACTGTTTAGCCCGCTGCCTTCACTTAACTTCAACTATAAACTTACCGACCGGCAGAGCATTCGTCTGGCCTACTCCGCTACGGTGAACCGCGCTGAACTTCGCGAACTGGCCCCATTCAGTTATTTCGACTTCGCCCTGCTGGCCGATATTCGGGGGAACACAGCCCTGAAAACTGCGACGATCCAGAATTTCGACATCCGGTATGAATTCTACCCGTCGCCAAATGAAGTGATCTCCGTAACGGGCTTTTATAAGGACTTCACCAATCCGATTGAGACGTTCCTGCTGCCAACTGGCAATGGTCTTGCCTACTCGTTTACCAACGCTAAATCAGCGCAGAACTACGGTGTAGAGATAGAAGTCAGAAAAGGGTTTGTCAACTCATCTAGCGTGTTCATACAGAACCTGCAGCTGGTAGCCAATGCCTCGTTCATCAACAGCAAAATCAAACTGGGGCAGTTTGTACAGGTACCCGACCTGAGCGGCACGATTCAAAACCTCGACATCACTGGTATTACAGACACTGAGCGTCCACTGCAAAACCAGTCACCTTACCTCCTCAATGGTGGTGTGTATTACGCCAATGACAGCCGGGGTCTTCAATGGAATGTTCTGTACAACGTAGCAGGTCCACGCATTTTCGCGGTAGGTAATCAGCAGAACCCAACCGTTTACGAAATGCCACGTGGTGTACTGGACATCAACGTCAGCAAGAAAGTTGGTCGGCAGGTAGAGTTCCGGCTTGGTGTTCAGGACATCCTGAATCGCCCGGTTCGCTTTGTTCAGGACTACAACCGCGACGGTAAAATTGGCAGCGATGTAAGTTCACTCTCGCCAAACGCCGATCAGGCTATACGCTCATTCAAACGCGGCAGCTATTATACCGTCTCTGCCGTGTACACCTTCGGACGCCGTACACTTGTCCCATAAGACCCTAAGTTAATAACGATCAAAAACCAGTAATAATCAAACAAAAAGCAATAGTTATGAATGTGCAACAAGCAAGCCGGTTTAAGACCTGGCAATTAGTTCTGCTCTTCGTTACGGGAATCTTTCTGGCTGTGGGTGCCTGTAAAAATGATACGCCTGAGCCAGCTCCGGTACTGAGCATCACCAGCTTCTCGCCAACAACGGCACCCGTTAGCACAACCTTGACCATTACGGGTACCAACTTCAATACCACTCCGGCCAGCAACATCGTTACGTTTGGCAATGTACCAGCTACCGTAAACTCGGCCACTTCAACGCAGTTGGTAGTTACGGTTCCTACCGGTGCAACAGATGGGCCAATCTCGGTTTCGGCCAATGGTGCAAAAGCTACCAGCACCGCCAACTTTGTTATTGGCAACAAAGTGGTTGTATCAGTCAGTGGCGAACTGACGGGTACGATCAACTGGACCAAAGACAAGGTGTATCTGCTGAAAGGCTACGTTTACGTGACGAATGGGGCTACGCTGAATATTCAGGCAGGTACCATCATACGCGGTGGTAGTAAAGCTGACGACCCAACTGGTCAGCAGCAGGCAGCTACGCTCGTGATAGAAAAAGGTGGTAAGATCAATGCCATCGGTACCGTTGCGGAGCCAATCGTATTCACGTCGAACAAACCCGCTGGTCAGCGCAACTATGGCGACTGGGGCGGTGTGGTTCTGTTTGGTAAGGCACCACACAACCAGGCCGGTTCTACGTTGGCCGAAGGTGGTATCCGGGGTCAGTTAGGAACGGACAACGTTCCTAATGACAATTCGGGCACGATGCAGTACGTACGCATCGAGTTTCCAGGCGTGGCCCTGACGGGTACTACGAACAGCGAAATCAACGGGCTGACGCTTTATGCCGTTGGTTCGGGTACTACGCTCGATCACATCCAGGTTTCGTACAGTGGCGACGACTCTTATGAGTGGTTTGGTGGTACAGTAAACGCAAAGTATCTGGTGGCCCTACGGGGTTGGGATGATGATTGGGACACGGACTGGGGTTTCTCGGGTAAAGTACAATACGGTGTTGCCCTGCGCGACCCAGCCGTAGCTGACCAGTCGTCTTCCAATGGCTTCGAGTCTGATAATATGGGCAATCCCGGTTATCCAGCAGGCACTACGCCAGCTACTATCATAGCTAACAACGGTTTACCGCTGACCTCAGCCATTTTTGCCAACATGAGCAACTTCGTGTTCAGCGGTACGCCCGTTGCTACGGCATCCACAAACGGTAGCGGTCCGTTCCAGTCAGGTATGCACCTGCGTCGGTTCACGTCGATCAGCATCTACAACTCCCTGTTAGCGGGCTATCCAGAAGGACTGCGTCTGGACGGCAAAGCCAACACAACATACGCCAACGCTTTATCAGACAAACTGGACCTGCGCGGTGTAGTGATTGCCAACACGATCACGCCAGTACGCGGTGCCGATGAGATCACCAACGATCAGGCCATTGCTTACTTTAACGATCCTGCCCGGTCAAACACAATTATCGCCAGTTCGGCTGTCGCTACGCTGCTGCTGAACTCGGCCAGCTTTAACCTGACAGCTCCAAACTTCCTGCCCCAGGCTGGTTCGCCGTTACTGACGGGGGCCGTTAAGACGGGCAAAATGGCCGATGCGTTCTTCGACAAAGTCGATTTCCGGGGTGCTTTCGGAACCGTAAACTGGACTACTGGCTGGACTAATTTCGATCCGCAAAACACGAACTACGACAAGTAAGTCCGTTCGGGTTACTCAACGATAATACAATTCAATTTCATATTGGTGTCGCACGAAAGGGCCGGGGCTTTGCACCGGCTTTTTTCTTGTTGGGTAGGTCGTATCGCATCGGCGCACCGTCTTGTCCGACCGGCCCGGAACGGGTTAATACCGCAGTTGAAGCTAAGTTGCGAGGGCAACATATACATTCTGCACTTAGATTCAACTACATTGTTAGCCGCTTCGCGACTGGTCAGTCAGGAATGATCAACCTACCTAAATCAGGCCCCGCGCTTTCAGTTGCAGATATTTATTGATGGTGTTGGCGGTTAGGTTTTGGGGGGCGGTCAGGATGGTCTGGATGCCGTACTGACCCAGTTCTTTTACAATCTGCTTTTTCTCGAAAGCGAATTTTTCACCGATGGTTTTCAGGTAAATCGCTTCGGTGTCGGGAGCGGGAGCGTCTAAGAGTTCGCGGAGTTCAGTATTTTCGAAGAAGATAACGAGCAGCAGGTGGTCTTTGGCCAGTCGGCGCAGATAAGGCAGTTGCCGCTGCATACCGCTCACGGTCTCAAAATTGGTAAACAGAATCAGCAAGCTCCGCTGCCGGATATTGGCCCGTACGCTGGCGTAGACGGTTTCGTAATCGGTTTCGGCGAAACGCGTTTTCTGGCGATAGAGGGTTTCGAGAATGCGCATCATCTGTCCCGAACGGCGGTCGGCGGGCAGGAGCTGGCCAATGTGGTCGGAGAAGGTAAGCAACCCGGCGCGATCCTGTTTCAGCAGGGCAATGTTGCTCAGCACCAGACTGGCATTTATGGCGTAGTCGAGCAGCGTCAGCCCGGCAAACGGCGACCGCATCACCCGACCCTTGTCAATCAGGCAGTACACCGGTTGCGAGCGTTCGTCCTGGTAGGCGTTAATCATGAGCGAGGCACCCTGTGCGTCACTGCGCCGGGCGGTAGCTTTCCAGTTCAGCGTCCTGACGTCGTCGCCGATGGTATAGGGACGAACCTGCTCAAACTCCATGCTGTGGCCAAGCCGCCGGATTCGCTTCACCCCTACTTCGTTGAGCCGGTTGGTAGCGGCCAGCAGTTCGTACTGCCGCATCTGCAAAAATGATGGATACACGGCCACCAGCTTGCCCTGCTCAAACTGATACCGCCGTTTCAGCAACCCCAACGACGACAAGACATAGACGTTCACTGCTCCAAAATTATACTCGCCCCGGCGCGTAGGCCGCAGTTCGTAACGAATCGACTGGGTTTCGCGAGGTTTGAGCCGGGCTTTAAACAGAACGTCGCGCCGTTGAAACTGGAACGGTATTTCGTCAATTACCTCCACATCGGCAGCAAACGTACAGCGGTTTTCGAGGAAAATAGTGATTGGGTTTTCGTCGCCGTTGCTGAGCCGGTCAGGTACGTCGCGCCGGGCAAAAAACGCGGGGTTGGCCGTCCGGTTTTGGGCCGAGAACAGCAACCACGCATCCAGCAAAATCAGAAAGACGAACACGACAAAAGCCACCTGCACCAGCGGAAACAGGAACGGAAATGCGTAAGCCGCTACAAACAGTAGAACAAACCCAATCAAGACAAACCACAGCCGCAGCGCGACGAAAACAGGACGGAGAAACTTCATTTTAATTTTGTTATGGTGACCGGTCCGCCGGTGCGGAATAGAGCATCTTCGGTAGCTGGAGAAAAGTTGTCGCTGACAGAGGTGCTTCCTTCCGCACCGGCGAACCGGTCAGCATGACAAAAAAACCAATCCGTATTTCTTTTTCAACGCAGCTAAAGCCACGTCTATCTGGGCTTTGTGGGGCAGGATGAACTCGTCTTTGCCTATTGGCTCCGTAGTCAGCACTTCATTAGGCCCAATTCGTCTACGATGTTAAGGCGACGACTATTCATTTGCGTTATCGTGGCACTTCCACCCGTTGCACGAGCTGCGCGATAACTTCGTCGGGCGTGCTGCCTTCCATCTCGCGTTCGGGGGTGAGCTGAATGCGGTGGCGCAGGACCGGCGCGGCCAGTTCCTGCACGTCTTCGGGCGTAATAAAATCACGGCCCCGCAGCGTAGCCAGCGCTTTTGCACTGTTCAGCAACGCCACCGATGCGCGGGGCGACGCGCCCAAATACAGCGATTTATTGGCCCGCGTACTCTGCACCAGCTGGGCGATGTACCCAAACAGATTATCCTCCACGTGTACCTGATGCACCTGACTGCGCAGCGTGGCGAGTTGTTCTGCCGATACCACCGGCGTTACTGCCTGTACAGCTTCATTCAGGCTTTTACGCTGGTGGTGGCCCCGCAGAATATCGACTTCGGCAGCCGCGTCGGGGTAGCCGATGGTAATTTTGAATAGGAACCGGTCCAGTTGAGCTTCAGGCAGTCGGTAGGTACCTTCCTGCTCAATGGGGTTCTGCGTAGCCAGTACCATAAACGGGTCGGCCAGCAGGTGAGTGGTGCCGTCGTTGGTGATTTGCCGTTCTTCCATGACCTCAAACAAGGCAGCCTGTGTTTTGGCCGGGGCGCGGTTGATTTCGTCAATAAGCACCAGATTTGAGAAAATTGGCCCCTGCCGGAAGGTGAAGTCGCCGGTTTTGGGCTGAAAAACGGACGTACCCAATACATCGGACGGCATCATGTCAGGCGTAAACTGAATCCGGCTAAAATCGACCGAGAGGGTCCTGGCCAGCAGCTTGGCCATGAGTGTTTTGGCCACGCCCGGAACACCTTCGAGCAGTACATGGCCATCGGCCAGAAGCGCGGTCAGGAGCAGGTCAACAGTGGGTTGCTGCCCAACGATAACGGTACTTACCTCGGCGCGGATGGCGTCGATAGCAGCAGTCAGCGGGGTGAGGTCAATGCGGGAGTTGTAGGGTATCATAGTGTTGGAACAGTTTCTGAACCAAGATTTTAGTAAGATTTAAATGATTTACAGGACCTCCGGCGTCAGCAAATCTTGTCAATCTTCTAAATCTTACTAAAATCCTGGTTCAGAATGGTTCAAAACTGTTCAATGGCCTTGTTTAAGGTTAGCAAATCGTATTCGGAAAGGAAATTACTTTTACGGGCGTTGCGCAGAAGCCGTACCAGTTCAGCGGTTTCGCTGGCGGGCATTCCGCTTTTGCGGGATAGTGTTTCGGTGAACTCGTGGTCTAAGCTGTTTGTACTCAACCCATACCGTTCGCGAATATCGGCAAGAAAGTACTGAATTTTCTGGCGGGCCAGATTATCGTGGTTACGCTGCTGAAAATACAGCCGACCCACGT
Organism: Spirosoma sp.; assembly: GCA_014377625.1. Lineage (GTDB taxonomy): Bacteria > Bacteroidota > Bacteroidia > Cytophagales > Spirosomataceae > Spirosoma. The sequence continues at coordinate 7,062 of JACMPG010000225.1, read as the reverse complement.
CTTTTACAAAGTTGAGCGAGGTGTTTTGGGGTACCTCCACCACCGGAATAATGCGCTGCGTCCGTTTCCCGGCAAAAATCACGTAGAATACCGCGCCGAATACGATCAGGTAATACGCCCACGTCAGGGCGGGCTGACTCCAGACATAGCGCAGAATAGACTGCTCGTCTTCGTCAAACCGTCCCTGTTTCTGATATTCGTCCCAGTAGGTTGGCTGGGCAGGGAGATACGCCAGTACCTTGAATGCATAGTCCAACGTTTTGGCGTCCAGTACGTGATAGTTGGTAAATGCCAGCGGCAGGTTATGCACCAGAAACTGCCCTTTGCCGTAGCGAACCCTGATAAATACCGGCTCCTTTCGGGCATTGCGACCCAATATCGTGATGTTCTTTCTTTTCTCGCTGGCTTTCCGGGCCGTGTCGATACGCAGATAGTTACGGCCATTGTCGCGCGGAAAGACATAGCCGCCCGCCCGGCGCAGTGCTGGATTTACGAAGTTCTGCTGCAATGACGAGTCGGCTTTGGTGGGAGATTGTACGCTGGCCTTGAAACCAAGGGCTTTGCCGAGCGAATCGGGCAGTTCGTAGGCCGAAATCAGGACGCTGTTGCCCTGCTTCACGTAGCCAAACAGTTGTTTCAGGTCGTTACCGTCGGCGGCAAAATTGTGGCAGACAAAAATATAGTTGCTGGGTCCCGCCGGTTTGGTTTCGGTCAGGAAATTATAGATTGGTAACCGCACGGTTTTGATCTCCAATTGCCGCATCGCACCGGGCAACAACTCAAACAACGCCTGCGTACCAAACGGAATTTGGTCGTCGTTTTGGTACGTCGGCGTCCAGTTGATGGGCTTCGGACGGTAGTACTCGAACAGCCCATAGGCCACCACCGTAGCGAGCAGGATAAGGAGGTATTTGTTGGGTTTCAAGTTGTGTGAGGTGGGTTATTAAGAGAAGGGTTGTTACGCAGAGACGCACAGAGGAGAAAAAAAGAGAGATACGCAGAGAAAACCCTTCTCTTTTTTTCTCCTCTGTGCGTCTCTCCTGCCCTCTGCGCATCTCTGCGTAACAACAATCCCTTAACGAGCGATAGCGAGCGAACCGGCAAACGCCCGGAACTGCGCCCGCAACGTATCAAACCGCCCGGCATCGACCGGAAAATCACCGTACCAGACGAACTCAAACTGGCGGGTAAGCTGCTCAAAATCGGATTGCTGGGGCGAGTTGGCCAGTTCATAGACGTACTGCCGGTTGGTTTTGTCGGGTTTGTACTGAATCAGTTCGGCATCGGTCAGGCGTTTGAGGGTTTGCAGGTACAACAGCCGCACGGCCAGCCGGTAATTCTGCTGCTCAACAGCACTGCTGATGGCCGCGTCGAAGTCGATTTCATGGATGTTTTCGGTAATCGTTTCGTAATCCAGCCCGTCACTTTGCTGCGCCCGTTTTGCAAAGAGTGACCCCAGCATTTCAGCCTTTAGCAATAGGTAAACGGCCAGCCCGGCAATGGCCGCCAGAAATACGTATTGCCAGACGTTCTGGTACGCATCGCTCACCAGAAACTCAGCAATTTTCTGCCACAGGTACGCCAGAAACCTCGCTATCGGGTTGTCGGGCGGGGGGGCGTCGGTGCCATACTGGTAGGCGCGGTCGGTTTGCAGGTCACGTAATTTCTCAGCGTCCGGATAGCGGACCGTAACAGGTTCGTTCGCTTGCGCGAGCAGGTTTTGGGCCACAGAGATGCACAAAGACGCACAGAGATACCGGTACGCCGGTGCGGCAGAGGTTTTCTTCCCTCTTTTTGCTCTCTGTGAAACTCTGTGTCTCCTCTGTGCATCTCTGTGGCCCAAAAAAAATCTAATATTCGCCTTCATCGTCCAGTCGGGGTTTGGTGGGTGTGGTACCGATGCTATCGATGGCCGAAATCAGCCCGCGCCCTTCCTGCCGCTCCACAAGATTGGTGTACTGAAAAGCGAGGGCTACGCAAATCATCGCCCGTAGCATCGTACCGCCCACCGAACTAATGATGGTAGTCAGCACCAGCCAGAACGTAGATGCGCTGGGCAGCAGCTTGGCCGCTGCCAGAAACCCAACCACCCCCGCCGGAATATTGAATATCAGCCCCAGAATTGCCGAAATAATGGCCACGATAATAAGCAACCCGAACGTGGACCACCACTTATCGCGGATAAGTTTGAAGCACCGGTTCCAGGTCTGACTAAAATCCGTACCCTCGAACGTAGTAACGGCCAATGAAAGTGACAGTACTACCGCGACGTAAATGCCGGGAATCAGGAAGAAGAACATAGCCACGACCGTAATAATCGTGCCCAGTACCGTAATAATCAGCCCCCGGCCAATGAGCGGCTGCGTAGCTTCCCAAATCTCACCCACGGTTGAGTCTGCGCCATTTTTCTCAGCGTACAGTTTCATGTGGGCATAGGTTACGAGGTTAACGGCTAAGGCGGTAATCAGACCAAAAAACAGCGCGACCCAGTACGCGGGTGAAAAAATATTCTGCAACATCCGAAGGCCCGCCAGCGGGTCTGACGGGTCGGTCTGTGCAGTTGCGGAGCCAATCGTTGCCAGCATGTTTGACTGCACAATGCCCGACGCAATACCTGTGAGCAAAGCCAGCGGCCCCACAATGTATAGCAGGGCCAGACCGAGGCTCCTGAAGTTCTGGGTGATGTACTGAAACGTGGCGTTGATTTTAGTACCAAAATCACGTTGCTGAAAGAGGTTAAGCATTTGACCGACGGTTTAGGTGAATAGGGTAGATAACAAAATACCAGATAATGAAAACCGCCGACACTAAAATAATGCCGGCACTAACGGGTGCAGGGAGCGTAAGCCGCGTAACGAAACTCTCCAGAAAGCCCGCCATAATGAAAATAGGCACCAGCCCAACGGCTATTTTCAGCCCCTGCTTCATGCCCTGCCTGAACGACTCCATCCGCGAAAACGTACCAGGAAACAACAGGCTGTTACCCACCGTTAGCCCCGCACACCCGGCAATGACGATAGCCGAAATCTCCAGCGTACCATGAATCCAGATTTTCAGAATCGAGTCCAGCAGCAGCCCGCGTTCAAAGAAAAAGTACTGGAATGAGCCAAGCATCACACCGTTGTAAAACAGCATCGCCACCGTACCGAACGAGGCAAACAGGCCAAAAATGAACGTTCGGAACGCTACGTAAATGTTATTGAGCGTAATCTGCACAAACATTGTTCCCTGGTCCATACTATTATAAACGCCCAGTGGATCGCCTTTTTTGATGTTCTCCAGCGTCATGTTTACGTAGGCATCGCCTAGGATCAGCCGCACGAAAGTATTGTCATGGGCCGCCGACAGCCAGCCCAGCACACAGGCCGCCAGAAACACCAGCGCGGCCACCAGCAGTAACCGCTGCGACTGGTAAAAGAGTGTGGGCAGCTCGTATTTCCAGAACGAAACAAACCGGCCCTGATCTTCGCGCCGGTTCTGCATCAGGCCCCGGTGCATCTGCGCGGCCAGGCCGTTGAGGTAGCGCGTTACGTTGGCATCAGGATAAAACGTCTGGGCGTAAGCCAAATCGTCGGTCAGCTCCACGAAGTTATCGACCAGATCGTCGGGGTCCATTTGCCGACCGGCTGCGGGCGGGTTTTCTTCAATGTCGCGCCATTTGTCGGCGTTGCGTTTCACGAACAGGGCTTCGCGCATGTAGTGTTGGAAGGTTATTGAGACAAGTTAGCCAACGCAAGCAAGCGATAGACGGGTTTTCAACAAAATCTTTTTGACCAACCGGTAATCCCTTCCGACTTTTGGCAAACGCCCGAACGGGTCCGCTCACTTACCAACTGATCCAATGTCCGTTGCCATCCGCACGTCGCAGAATGTTGTTCTCGAATATGAACCCGCCAGCATCGGCGACCGCATCCTCGCCACCCTGCTCGATTACCTGGTTTTTCTGGGCTGGGTGCTGCTAACCCTGGCCGTGCCAGTTGGCCTGAGTATACGGCTGAGCACCTTTTACGTAGTGCTGGCGATGCTGCCCCTTCTCTTTTACGACCTGATTTGCGAGTATTTCCTCAATGGGCAAAGCGTGGGTAAGCTGGCTCTCGGCACCCGCGTAGTCATGCTTGACGGTTCGCAGCCGGGGCTGGGCGCGTATCTGTTGCGATGGGTGCTGCGCATTGTGGAGTCTGTACCGTTTTTCTGGGGCATCGTTCCCATCATCACCGTGGCGGCCAACGGTAAAGGACAGCGGCTCGGCGACATTGCGGCTGGCACATCGGTGGTAAAACTTAAACCCGCCGTGTTGCTCACCGACGTTCTGCACCGGCCTATGCCGGAGAATTACGTGGTTCAGTTTCCCGACGTCCGGCTACTGACCGACCGCGACATCAGCGTAGTACGCGAGGTGCTGCAACGGGGCGACGGCGTAGCTCAACTCCGCACTGCCGACAAAATCAAGGAAGTGACCGGTATCGAGAGTATTCTTGGTTCCCAGGCCTTCCTCGAAACGGTCCTGACCGATTATCTGTTTGTAACAACACAGTGAGTTTTTGTCCTGCTGACGAAGGAAGCATCTTCGGTAAGCTACTGTCTTCTATGTAAATACAGACGTGAGATGCTTCCTTCGTCAGCAGGACAACACTATGCTCGATTCCATAAAATCCCTCGCCCGGCAATACGCGGCAGACATCGTAAAGACCCGCCAGCACCTGCACGCCCACCCCGAACTCTCGTTCCACGAACACAACACTGCCCGCTTCGTAGCCGAACAGCTCCGCGCCATCGGCATCACACCGCAAGAGGGCGTGGCCGATACGGGTCTGGTGGCCCTGATTGAAGGTAACGGCACCGGCAGCTCCGCAAGCCGCGTCGTGGCCCTGCGCGCCGACATGGACGCACTGCCCATTCATGAAGCCAACGACGTTCCGTACAAATCGACCATCGATGGGGTCATGCACGCCTGCGGTCACGATGCGCACACGGCCAGTCTTCTCGGCGTGGCCCGGATTCTGCACGTCCTGCGCGACGAATTTTCGGGGACGGTGAAACTCGTTTTTCAGCCCGGCGAAGAAAAAGCACCCGGTGGTGCGTCGCTGATGATTAAAGAAGGCGTGTTGGAAAACCCCAGGCCGGTCAGCATGATTGGGCAGCACGTAGCCCCAAATATTCCGGTCGGTAAAATCGGGTTTCGCGAAGGTATGTACATGGCCAGTACCGACGAACTGTACCTGACCGTGCGCGGCAAAGGCGGCCACGCGGCCATGCCCGACGGCCTGGTGGACCCCGTGCTGATTGCCTCGCACATCATCGTGGCCCTGCAGCAAATCATCAGCCGAAATCGCCCTCCGGCCACTCCCAGCGTACTGTCGTTCGGTCGGTTCATTGCCAATGGCGTCACAAACGTCATTCCCAACGAAGTCACCATTCAGGGCACGTTCCGGTGCATGAACGAAGAATGGCGAGCCGAGGGCAAACGGCGCATGGTGAAACTGGCCGAGGGCATTGCCGAAGCGATGGGCGGCACCTGCGAGTTCGAGATTGTACATGGTTACCCGTTCCTGAAAAATCAGCCCGAACTTACCCGCCGACTGCGGGCGCAGGCCGTTGACTACATGGGGGCCGATAACGTGGTGGACCTCGACCTCTGGATGGCGGGCGAGGACTTCGCTTTTTACTCACAGGTAGTCGATTCATGTTTTTACCGGCTCGGCACCCGCAACGAAGCGCGGGGCATCGTGTCCGGCGTTCACACGCCCACGTTCAACATCGATGAAGCCGCTCTGGAAACCGGCGCGGGCCTGATGAGCTGGCTGGCCGTGCAGGAGTTGCGGGGAGCGTGAGCAGATCGCGGACTGTTATCTACCCTTCCAACCATCTTGGTCCAATTAGGGTCTTGACTGACGTAAAACCGCCTGACTAATGATAGCCCGCTTGATATGTATTACGATTCTGTTGATGGTAGTCACTGCCAACGTAGTGCGTATGCATCGGCATCAAACCGGTCGGCTAAGGTTCAACAACTATCGCCCTACTTACTAACAGGTTCTTCGGCTGACGTTAGGCTTTAGGTAGTTCGAGCCGGTCAGCGCATGGAATTGGCAATCAAACGATATCCGTTTGAAGCCTTTGGCTACCGCCCTGCCGAGGCCGTAAGTTCTCCCAAATTGGTTCCGGCTACTATTGGGTACGTAGATATGGGGCAGCTTCGCGTTGGTGACGTTAAGAAGTTGATGAATAAGTACAGGGATTACAAAGGAATCATTTTCGATGTCCGTACTTATCCCAAAGGAGCATTTCAACGTCTGAGCAGCTATCTAAATCCTCATCCAACAGGATTTGCCCGCTATACTAAACCTGATTTATCTTTCCCCAGCGGGTTCAAATCTGGCCCTGTTCAGTACACAGGACAGGATAATACGGATTACTACAAAGGGAAAGTGGCCATTCTGTGTAATAGCTATACGCAGAGTGCCGCAGAATCCACTTGCATGGCGTTGCGTACGGCTCCAAATGCCAAAATTATTGGCAGCCAGTCAGCGGGCGCGAATGGCGATGTAAGCTATGTCAACTTTCCCGGCGGCTACGAAACACGCTTTACGGGGACTGGCGTTTATACTGTAGATGGCAAGCCTGTTCAGCGAAATGGTGTGCCGATTGCCATAGAAGCAAAGCCGAGTTGTGCCGACGTTCTATCAGGCACGGACAGAACTTTACAAACTGCCATTGAGTGGATCAGTCAATAACAACCATTGTCTGGCTCACCGCCCCGCTTTTTGCAGGAAAGCGGCCAGCTCCATACCCCAGGCAATACCGATATGAATGAGCAGCCCACCCCAGACACTGCGCGTACTCAAGGCCAGCACACCGAGCAGATACCCGCCAAAAATGGACGAAACAGCCTCGCCCAACGGTCGGCCAAAATGGATGGAACAGTACCAGACCACCATTGGCAGTACTGGCCCCCGGAAAGCCGCACTCATGCCAATGACCAGAAAGCCCCGGAACAGCAACTCGGTCGGGACGAAATCCCAGCCGTAGCAAAGTTCATAGATCAGGGCCGTGACCCATTCC
>JACMPG010000224.1 GCA_014377625.1 Spirosoma sp. | reverse complement strand
CGTAATTTTCGTCGGATGTATTCGAGTGGCTGGCGATGCATGGCTCGTTTCCACTCGATTAAATCCAGACCGCATTTCTGAAAAGCTGGTTGTAAGGAGTTCATTGTCAAAAATAACTTTTTTCACCCGAAAGGGAATAAAGGAGTTAAACACAAGGGTAGCAAAGAAAGCGCTAAGTTCGCTAAGTCTTTGCGCTCTTCGCGTCTTTGCCGTGAAACCTGTTGCAAAACACCTCTAAAACCCTATTTTTGTCGATTACCCATCGTCAATACAACCACCTGACCACTATGCTGAGCCGCGTTGCCAACTCTGTTTACTGGATGCACTGCTACATTGAGCGGGCCGAAAACTACGCCCGGTTCATGAGCGTAAACTTCAACCTGGCTCTCGATCTGCCACCTAATGTCAACGAACAGTGGGAGCCGCTGCTCATTGCCACCGCCGACGATCACCTGTTCAAGAAATTTTACGACAAACCCACCCGCGAGAACGTCATTCACTTTATGACCTTCGACAAACGCAATCCAAATTCGATTGTAGCCTGCCTGAGCAACGCCCGCGAAAACGCCCGCACCATTCGCGAGGTGATCTCGAAAGAGATGTGGGAACACCTGAACCAGTTCTACATGATGGTGCGCGATGCAGCACCCAGACGGGCCTGGGAAGAAAGTCAGACACAGCAGTTTTTCACCGAAATTCGCAACAGCACCCAGCTTTTCTACGGCATCATCGACGCTACCATTACCCGTAACGAAGCCTGGCACTTTGGGCGGATGGGCCGATTTCTGGAACGGGCCGACAAAACCTCGCGCTTCCTGGATGTCAAATATTTTACGCTCCTGCCCGATATCGAATCGGTTGGTACAACTATCGACCTGATGATCTGGTCGGCGGTGCTGAAGTCGGTGAGTGCGTACAATATGCACCGGCAGCAGCACCGGAGCCTGACCCCCGCCAGCATCATGGAGTTTCTGGTGCTGGACCGCCGGTTTCCGCGTTCCATTTCCCACTGCGTCCGCCAGGCCGAGTTATCGCTATACGAAATTTCGGGAAATAACCCCACCGTTGGTTTCGCCAACACTGCCGAGCGGACCCTGGCCAAACTACGTACCGACATCGAGTTTGCCGAAGCCGCTGATATTTTCAAAGTGGGGCTTCACCAGTACTTAGACGATCTGCAAATTCGTATCAACGATGTCGGTACGGCTATCTATCAGACGTATTTCGACCTGAAGCCGGTGGAGGCATGAAAGGCCTCACACCTTCGGCCGCACGGGTGAGTAGCCGAAATGGTCACTGAATACCTTCGAAAAATAAGCCGATGGACTGTATCCAGCCTGATAGGCCACTTCGGCAACACTCAACTCTTCGTTGTCCGTTGCCAGCAGTTCCTGCGCTTTGCTGAGCCGGACGCTGTGGATAAACCCGGTGGTACTCAGGCTGGTGAGGACCGTTAGCTTGCGGTGCAGTTGCGTCCGGCTCATCCGGGCCTGTGCCACCAGCCAGTCCACATCGACGCTCTCATTGGTTAGATTGGCCAAAATAGATTCCCGGAGCCGTATCAGGAACTGTTTTTCCCGGTCTGGAACCGACTGCTCGCCCGGCGATATAACTGCGATACCCGTTATGGCCGGGGGTTGACTGGCTGTCAGGTGGTGCTGCTAGTGCCGACGGGTAAGCAGCACATTGCGGATGCGGGTGTGTAGTTCGGCAAAGTTGAAGGGTTTGCTCAGGTAATCATCCGCCCCGGCATACAGCCCCTGCATCCGGCTGTCGAACGACGATTTGGCCGTCAGCATCAAAATAGGAATATGGCTGGTGCGTTCGTCCTGTTTCAGGGTTTCGACCAACGTATAGCCATCCACGTCCGGGATCGTAGCCAGAGCCTGGTCGATACCGGCGCGGCCGTTCCCCACGCCGTCTTCGGATGCAATCCATACCCGCCCCCCGGCATCCTGACTCATCGCAGTGGCTCTGAAATTCACCCCCGGTACGGCACTAAACCGACGCAGCAGCCGGGGAACGATCTGCTGGGCGCAAAGCGAACCGGAGGCCAGACTGCACAGTAGTAATAAGTAGCTGAAGGAGAGCTTATTAACGGCTGACATGTTTTCGATGGTAACCTAATCTCAAATATACAGAAACCGGCCTTACCGGGCAAAATGGAACAATGACGTAAGGATTGGAACAATAGCGTAAGAGCCGAAGCGGGGTAGAGCCGGAACTTTGCCGTCGGAAAAACCCAACTATAATTCAACCCAGATCAGTTATGAACACACGTCAACTTTCTACCCGGCGCGGCCCGCTACGGACCGCCCGTT
>JACMPG010000223.1 GCA_014377625.1 Spirosoma sp. | reverse complement strand
CGCCAGCGGAATGGCGGTGTTGTTGATGTCCTGCGAGGTCAGCCCGAAATGAACGAACTCCAGAAACGGCTCGACGGGCGTACCGGTCAGTTTCTCTTTGATGAAGTACTCAACCGCTTTCACATCGTGATTGGTCGTTTTCTCGATTTCCTTGATGCGCAGCGCGTCGGCTTCGGAAAACTGCTCGTACAACGCCCGCAAGGCCGGAAACTGCCCGGCATCAACGCCCGACAACTGCGGGACGGGCCACTCGCAAAGCGCGATGAAGTACTCGATTTCGATGCGGACTCGGTAATGAATCAGGCCAAACTCGGAGAAATACGGGGCCAGCGCATCAACTTGCGCCCGGTAGCGGCCATCGACCGGCGAAATGGCCGTCAGTGCAGATAAAGTCATATATTTTTCTAAAACGCAAAGGTAGGGGTTTGTTCAAGGTTCAACGTTTGGTGCTTCAAGGTTCTATGGAAACGTTTCTGATTTTGCTGGCCATCATTTTCGTACCATTCATCTGGTTTATCTGGCGGATGCTGCGCTTTACCGACGAGACGGTCGGCGATGATTCGCCTTTTGCCCGCACTATAACGGTACACTGGTCGGCAGAGCGATTTTTCAAGCGATTCGACTTGGTATTTGCTTATCTGTTTATGAGTATGGGCATGATGTTTTTTTTCACAGGCATCAGCGTCATAGCCCGTTTCCCGAATCAACTCACGGGCTTTCTGATTATGTTTTTGTTCAGCCTGATAACTACCGGGATGGGCGTATATGCCTTCGAGATTCAGGCGAGGCTATGGAGACTTATCCGGCATAAGCGTATCACCTTTGAGTCCGAGACCCGGCAAATCACAATTGAGGATAAAGACGGCTTTGTTACGCTGACGGCATCGGACGTGGCCCGGATCGAGCATCATGGCAACGTCAAAAATTACAAAGTACCGATAGTTGGCTTTGATACGTTTGTGCTGACTAACGGAAACCGATACAGTATCCACGATTTGTTCCTGCCTATTGATGTAGTTGACTATCACTTTCCGGGCGTTCCGCAAAACGTTGTTCCCCGCAATCAGCTATGGTACGCACCCGAAAACGACACGCCGATTACCGAACTTTGCCAGACAGCAGGGCGTTAAATCTTCCTGTATCGCCTGTTAATCAGTTCCTGTTTTGAAAACCAAAGGAGTAAAAACCAATAAGATCAATATCGTTACCCTCGGCTGCTCGAAGAATCTGGTGGATTCGGAAGTGCTGTTTACGCAGCTTCGGGGCAATAACCTGGCTGTGACGCACGAGTCGAAGAAGGACGATGCCAACATTGTGGTCATCAATACCTGCGGCTTTATCGACAACGCCAAAGAAGAATCCATCAACACGATCCTGCGCTACGTCGACGCCAAAGAAGCGGGCATCGTGGACAAAGTATACGTAACAGGCTGCCTATCGCACCGCTACAAGGACGAGTTGGAAATAGAGATGCCGACGGTCGATGCGTGGTTTGGCACCAACGAGATGCCGCGCTTACTCAAAACCCTCCGCGCCGATTACAAGCACGAACTCGTGGGCGAACGCCTGCTGACCACCCCCGCCCACTTCGCGTACCTTAAAATTGCCGAAGGTTGCGATCGTCCCTGTTCGTTCTGCGCTATTCCCATTATGCGCGGCAAACACGTATCGCGCAGTATAGACGACCTTGTTGCTGAAGCGAAGTCGCTGGCCCGGCGCGGCACCAAAGAGCTGATTCTGATTGCGCAGGATTTGACGTACTACGGTCTTGATATCTATAAAAAACGCAACCTCTCCGAGCTGATGAACCGCCTTGCTGATGTGGACGGCATCGAGTGGATTCGGCTGCAATACGCCTACCCGTCCGGCTTCCCGCTCGATGTGCTGGATGTGATGCGCGACCGGCCCAACATCTGTAGTTACCTGGATATGCCCCTGCAAACCGGCTCGACTGAGATGCTGAAACTCATGCGCCGGGGCATTACGCGCGAAAAGACCGAAGAACTCGTGCAGACCATTCGCGAACGAGTGCCGGGCATCACGCTGCGCACGACGCTGATTGTGGGCCACCCCGGCGAAACTGACGCCCATTTTCAGGAAACCTACGACTTCGTCGAGCGGATGCGTTTCGACCGGCTGGGCGTGTTCACCTACTCGCACGAAGACGATACCCACTCGTTCACCATGCCCGACGACATTGACGCTGACATCAAGCAGGAACGCGCCGACGAGCTGATGGACCTGCAACAAGGCATCTCGGCAGAACTGAACCAGGAAAAAGTCGGGCAAACGTATAAGGTGCTGTTCGACCGCAAAGAAGGCGGTTACTTCATTGGCCGTACCGAAGCCGACTCGCCCGAAGTGGACAACGAAGTGCTGGTTTCCGCCACGGAATACGTCCGCATCGGCGATTTTGCCAACGTCCGCATCGACCGCGCTGAGGAGTTTGATTTATACGGACAGGTTGTGTCTGAACTATGAGAAGCCTGCAAGCCACGAACCTTGCGGGCTTGTTCGGTTGTTGGGGTAGCGAACCTACTTACCTGCAATGGACTGTCAGTACCTCCCGCTCGCGCAAACCGGCCAATTCTCGACGCTTTTTCTCGATTACATCACTCAGCAAGATAGCCTCTGTCCGTTCTATAACCGTTTTCCAACACTGGATGCGTTTGCCGGACAAATCGAAGAGAGACAGAAGTTTGACGAAGCAAAGCGGCAGGTTCTGGTCGATGCGCTGGAGCGGCAGTACGCGGATGTTTCCAATAAACCGGATTTCTCAGTACTGCGCCAGTCCAATACGTTTACCGTCACGACGGGCCATCAGCTCAACATTTTTACTGGCCCGCTGTACATTGTTTATAAGCTGATTACGACCATCAATCTGGCCCGGCAACTCGCCCAGGCTTACCCGGAATATAAGTTTGTACCAGTGTACTGGATGGCGACCGAAGACCACGACTTTGCCGAAATCAACCACTTTTCGCTGTTTGGTAATACCTACATCTGGCAGACCGAACAGCGCGGGGCGGTGGGGCGCATGAACCCGCAGGAGTTGAAAATGCTCTTCGCCGAGATTCCCGAAAAACTTGCTCTGTTTGAAACGGCGTACCTGAATCACGACACCCTGGCCAATGCCGTTCGGTACTACGTAAACGAACTCTTTGGAGCCGATGGACTGGTGTGTCTTGATGCCGACGATGCTGACCTAAAACGGGTATTCGCGCCTGTCATGCGAGATGAACTGCTGGCTCAAACGGCCCACAACCTCGTGCAACAGCGCACGGCTCAACTGGAAGACCTTGATTACGACGCCATCATTACGCCCCGCGACATCAATCTGTTTTACCTCGGCGATCAGCTCCGCGAGCGCATCGAACGTTTGCCAGACGGGTCGTACACGGTGTTGCATACCGATCTGCGTTTCAGTGAAGCCGAACTGCTGACATTGCTGGACGAACACCCCGAACGGTTCAGCCCGAATGTAGTATTGCGGCCGCTGTATCAGGAAACGATTTTGCCTAATCTGGCCTATATCGGTGGTCCGTCGGAGGTGCCGTACTGGTTACAGCTTGGGGCCGTTTTTAATCAGTATCAGACGCCATTCCCGTTGCTGATGCCGCGTAATTTTGCGGTGTACGTACCGCGGGTGGCTGCACAGCGGGTCCATAAGCTGGGATTAACACCCCAACAACTGTTTCAGGATACGCAGACGCTGAAGCATGAATTCATTGACGCTCACACCCGGCACGCGCTGAAGTTCGATACTGAAAATGGTCAGATTAACCGGGCCCTCGACGGCATTCTGCACAAAGCGCAGATGGTTGACCCGACGCTCGAGCAAGCAGTGCTGGCCGAGACAAAGCGGTTTGCCAATGCCGTAGCGCGGCTGGAAAAGAAAATGCGCCGGTCTGAAGAACGCAATCAGGAAACGGGTGTGCGGCAGCTACTGGCTGTCAAAGACGAGCTGTTTCCGAACGGTGGCTTGCAGGAACGTACCGAAAACTTCCTGACATTCCAGCTCACTGACCCCGCCTTTCTCCAGAAAATGAAGCAGCATTTCAACCCGTTCGATTACCGGATGATGTTGTGCCTGGAGTAGTAAGCCGGCGTACCGGTCCGGGCTACTTCGCCCAATAAAAGTCGGTAGTTTGTGCGTCTTTACGCTTTAGTTACTAACGATGAACATCGCTGTTATACACGGCGTATTTGATACGTTACTGCATCAAAACTCTCCCCGTCCATGACTGAATTTACTCGTTCTACCAAACCACTTTTTCGCGTGCTGAGTGTGGCGGGCGCGGCTCTTTCGCTGTATGCCTGCATGAACAGTCAGAAGCCCGCTTCGCAGACCGTTTTCGGAAATGCCCCGGCGGTGGCTACAACGGCCCCGCCCAGGCCAGCGGCTGCCCCTAAGCGGATTCTGGTCTTCTCGAAAACAAAGGGCTGGAATCATACCTCTATTCCTGCGGGGATTGCGGCCATTCAGAAACTGGGTCGTGAGAATAATTTCCGGGTCGACACGACCAAAAACGCAGACTATTTTATTGAAGACAGTCTGAAGCATTATAAGGCGGTGGTGTTTCTGAGCACCACCGGCAACGTACTGGACCAGACGCAGCAGGCGGCTTTTGAGCGGTATATTCAGGCCGGGGGCGGCTACATGGGTATCCACGCAGCGGCAGATACCGAATACGGCTGGCCCTGGTATAACAAACTCGTGGGCGGATACTTTTCCAGTCATCCCAGCCAGCCCAACGTCAGGAAAGCCACGGTTGACGTAACCGATAAAAATAACCTGGCAACCAGCCACCTGCCCAATCGCTGGGAGCGCACCGACGAATGGTATAACTACCGTTCGCTCTACGCGGGTATACACGTGCTGGCCAGCCTGGACGAAAACACGTATGAGGGCGGTACCAACGGCAGTAATCACCCCATTGCCTGGTACCACGAATTTGACGGGGGGCGGGCCTTTTACACCGGCGGAGGCCATACCGACGAGAGCTATACCGAACCGCTGTTTGTGCAGCATCTACTTGGTGCGCTGACCTGGACGATGGATGGCAACAAATCCCTGGACTACGGCAAAGCCTACGCTACCGTAATGCCCGAAGAAAATCGCTTCGTAAAAACCGTACTCGCCAACGATCTCAACGAGCCAATGGAGCTGGCCGTTGCCGACGATGGCCGCGCTTTCTTTACCGAACGTAGCGGTAACCTGTCGGTCTATCTGCCCGAAACCAACAAGTCTCAGCTGGTGCATCGGTTCGATGTATCGGTGAAGCAGGGGCATGGCGTTCAGGGTATTACGCTCGATCCTGCTTTTGCCACTAACCATTTTCTGTACATTTATTACGCACCCAACTACACAAAAGACCCGTTCTACAACCTGTCGCGATTTGTGGTCAACGACGACAACTCGCTGGATCTGGCATCCGAGAAAGTGCTGCTGATTGTGCCGAGTATCGATCAGCCGGGGGCGCACCACGGCGGATCGCTGGCGTTCGACGGGGAAGGTAATCTGTACCTCTCCACTGGCGACCATACCAACCCGTTTCCGTCGGAAGGCTACGCACCCATCGATGCCCGCCCCGACCACTTAGCCGCCGACGCCCGCGGAACAGCCGCCAACACCGATGACCTGCGCGGGAAAGTGCTGCGCATTCGCCCACAGGCCAATGGTTCTTACACGATTCCCGACGGGAACCTGTTTCCGAAAGGGATGGCCCAGACCCGGCCTGAGATTTATACGATGGGCCTGCGCAACCCGTACCGGATTGCCATCAACCCGAAATCGAATGTGCTGTATTGGGGTGAGATTGGCCCCGACGCGGGAAAAGACAGCAGTACGCTCGGCCCAAAAGGGTATGACGAGTTTAACCACGCCAAAAAAGCGGGTAACTTCGGCTGGCCGCTGTTCATCGGTAACAGCCAGCCCTACGGCGACCACGATTTTGCTACGGGTAACGTCGGTCCGCGCTTTGACCCGAACGCACCGATTAACAACTCGCCCAAGAACACAGGACTGCAAAAACTGCCTCCCGTTAACCCGGCCATGATCTGGTATCCGTATGGCGTCTCGAAAGAATTCCCCGAACTGGGGCAGGGTGGGCGCAGCGCAATGGCTGGCGCGTTCTACAGCTACGATGCGCAGTCGCCCTCGAAAACCAAATTCCCCGAATACTACGATGGTGCGTTGTTCATTTTCGACTGGATGCGCAACTGGGTGCTGGCCGTGCGGGTAGATAAAGACGACAATTACATTAGAACCGAGCCGTTCATGGCCGTAAACGGCGATTTCCGTCGGCCCATCGATCAGGCATTTGGCAAAGACGGGGTTATGTATATGCTCGAATATGGATCGGTTTACGGGGCTGACAACGACGATGCGCGGCTGGTGAAAGTCGAGTACAACCGGGGTAATCGCCCGCCCGTAGCCCGCGCGTTTGTGGTCGATTCGCTGGCGCAGGCCCGGCTCAACGCCCGCGCGTTTCTAACCTCCGACGGTAAAAATGCACCCGTCATTCGTGAGGTTGTAGGTCCCGCTCCACTGCGTGTAAAATTTGGCGGACGCGGCACCGACCTGGACGAAGACAAGTTGATGTACCAATGGCTGTTTGACGGCGAAACCGCAGGTGCAACCCAGCCTAACGTAGCCTATACCTACACCAAACCCGGTGTCTATAACGCCATCCTGAAAGTAACTGACCAGACAGGACAGGTGGGCATGGATACCGTTACCGTAACCGTTGGCAATGCAAAGCCCAACGTAGAAATTGCCACTGTCGACAATAAATCGTTTTTCTGGGAGGGGAAGCCGTTTGTATATTCAGTGAAGGTCCAGGACAAAGAAGACAAGATTGATTCGAAGAAAATCAACGTAACGGCTTCCTACAGCGCACAGCCCAACGGTGCGGTAATGGCAGCAGCTTCCCAACAAATGGGGCACCAGGACATGGACCAGATTGGCAATGGCTCGCTCGGTAAGATGCTCGTAACCAGCAGCGACTGCAAAGCCTGCCATATCATTGATAAGCCCTCGGTTGGCCCTACGTTTCTGGCCATTGCCGACCGTTACAAAGGGCAACCCGGCGTTGTGGAGCAACTGGCTCTGAAAATCATTAAAGGTGGGGGCGGTAACTGGAGTAAAGACCATTTGATGAGTGCCCACCCGCAGGTGCCGGTGCAGGACGCCCAGGAAATGGTCAAATACATTTTCTCGCTGACCGACGCCCGGAACGTAAAGACCATGCCCACGCAGGGTAACCTGGCATTTGATCAGCATAAGGCCGATCAGCCGCGCGGGCAGTACACGCTCATGGCGTCGTACACGGATCGGGGTAACGGTATTGGTCGGGATGCCGCACGGCCGCTTACGGGTTCAGAAGTGGTTACGCTGCGGAATTCGCTGATCAGAACGATTGATGCCGATGCGTATGTGGGCTTTCCGCGCTGGGGCAATCGGCTGAGTGCCGGGAATCATAAGGCGTACGTCCTGCTGAAAGACGTGGATATGACCACCATAAAATCGCTGACGTTCGATTACTCATCGAAAGATAAAGACGGCTTTATCGACGTCAGGCTGGATTCTTATGCCGGGCCGGTAGTAAGCCGAACGCCGTTTAAAACTACCGGCGACTGGAAAAGCAACGCGCAGATAACGGGTCTGTTCGAGACGCCCATTACGGGCAGACACGATGTGTATGTGGTGGTGATGAAGCCCGACAAACCTAACGACAGTATTATCCAGTTGAACAGCATGCAGTTCAATCAGTAGTGTTAACCTACATCTATGACCAAAGCCACGCTGCGTACTCAATTTCTGGAACAGCGAAAAGCGTTATCGGCTGACGAAGTCGCCGAACGGAGCGCGGCTATCGCTAATCGGTTTTTCATGGAGCGTTTCACAAGTGGAACGCTCCATACGTTTCTGCCCATTGCGCGGCAAAACGAAGTGGATACGTGGCTGATGATCCGGCAACTCTGGCGCGACTTTCCGGCGGTTCGGGTAGCGGTTTCGATAACGGACGTACTGACAAACCAACTCACGCACTACCCGCTTACGTCCGATACAACGCTGACCGAAAACCGCTGGGGTATTCCCGAACCGCTCCCCGGTACCGACCCTATTCCGGCTGCTGATTTCGACATCGTGCTGGTACCGCTGCTGGCATTCGACCGGCAAGGTCATCGCGTAGGATATGGCAAGGGTTATTACGACCGGTTCCTGGCCAACTGCCGCCCCGACTGCCGGAAAATCGGCCTGTCGCTGTTTGACCCCGTCAACCGGATTGAAGACGTTGAGTTGACTGATATTCAGCTCGATGCCTGCCTGACGCCGGAGCGAACGTACTTTTTTTGAGTAGTTTTTTTGAAGAAACCCGCACAACGTAAAAAGATTACGTTGTGCGGGTTTTATTATTGATCCAGCAGATAGAAAACGGGTCTGATTGGTTTCAGAGAATGTACTATTTCTATCCCCAAACAGTCGTATAAACTACAACATCGAATACCATGAACGAACCGAAAGCGATTCTCAAAAATGCCTGGCCCTACCAGCAGGACACCATGAACCTCCCCGTCAGAAACCTGAAGATAGTCCTGCCTTTCTACGAAAACATACTGGGCTTTCGGCTTACATCGCGCCATGATACGCCCAATTCAGCGGCCACGCTAAGTCGGGATGCGGTTCAGATTGGTCTGGTCGAAAATGGGGGTGACCCTACGCAGGACGGTTGCTTTTTTGAAGTCGACGATGTGCAGACCCTGTTTGCTGAACTGAAAGCCAGGGGGCTACCCAGAGAGCAGCCTGACTTTAGCAGTCAGCAACATGGCGATGTGCGGTGGAAGGTTCTGTTCATCGTGGCTCCCGACGGGCTCTGCTATTGCTACGGCGAACGGCAGAACTAAAGCTATGTCAGGCTTTTACCGTAGTTTTGCGGGTAATTTAGACGGCGGGCGGAAGCCCGCTTTTTGTATCAACCTATTCCAAAGCGGGTGCCTGCCCGCATTACACGCATGAAAATTGCCGTTGTTGGGGCTACCGGACTTGTTGGTAGCGAAATTCTGAAAGTGCTGGAAGAGCGTAACTTCCCCGTAACTGAACTGATTCCGGTCGCGTCGGCGCGGTCGGTGGGTAAACAGGTGTCGTTCAAAGGAAAAGAATACACCATTGTTGGTTTCGATGACGCTATTAAGGCCAAACCTGCCATTGCTATTTTCTCGGCGGGCGGCAGTACCTCGCTCGAACTGGCCCCCAAATTTGCCGAAGCAGGCATTACGGTAGTCGACAACTCGTCGGCCTGGCGCATGGACCCCACCAAACCGCTGATCGTGCCGGAAGTGAACGCCGATGTGCTGACCGCTGCCGATAAAATCATTGCTAATCCCAACTGTTCAACCATTCAGATGGTGGTGGCCCTGAAACCTCTGCACGACCGCTACAAAATTAGGCGGGTGGTGGTATCTACGTATCAGTCCGTAACGGGAACGGGCAAAGCGGCAGTAGATCAGCTATTTGCTGAGCGCGAAGGCCGTACCGATGTAGAGAAAGTGTATCCGCACCCCATCGACCTCAATGTCCTGCCACACATCGACGTGTTTCTCGACAATGGCTATACCAAAGAGGAGATGAAGATGGTGAACGAGACCAAGAAAATCATGGGCGACGACAGCATCCGCGTCACGGCTACTACGGTGCGCATCCCCACTATCGGCGGCCACTCCGAAGCCATTAACGTGGAGTTTGCCGAGGAGTTTGAGCTGGCCGACGTGGTTGAGCTGCTCAGCAATGCCGAAGGCGTAGTGGTACAGGATGACCCGGCCAACAAAATTTACCCCATGCCGCTCACCGCCCACGGTCGCGACGAGGTGTTTGTAGGCCGCATCCGGCGCGACGAAACCCAGCCTAAAACGCTTAACTTCTGGTGCGTAGCCGACAACCTCCGCAAAGGTGCCGCTACCAACGCCGTGCAAATTGCCGAATACCTGATAGCGAAGGGGTTGGTGTAGCATATTGAGTGACGTAACCTTCCATCCCGATAATCTGCCAAAAGACCCGCCCGGTAGTAAGCCGGACGGGTCTTTTGTGGTAACTTACGTCTGTAATCAACCTCAAAAATGAATACTGACCAGCCGGTTATTCAACTCCAGAATGTCTTTCAATCCTACGGCAGTACGCCCGTGCTCAAGGGTATTGACCTCAGTGTATCTGCCGGGCAGGTGGTGGGCTACATCGGTCCCAACGGGGCGGGGAAATCTACGACGCTCAAAATTCTGATCGGGATGCTGCCCGATTTCACCGGCGAGGTGCGGGTGCTGGGTATGGACGTGAAAACGCAGTCGCTCGACATCAAACGGCGCATTGGTTACGTACCCGAAAACGCGGCCCTCTACGATACGCTGACCCCAATGGAGTATCTCAATTTTCTGGGGCAACTCTACGAACTCGACCCGGCCCACATTGAACACAAAGCCCTCGAACTCCTGCGGCTGTTCCAACTCAGCGACCATGCCCATGCCCGTATGACCACGTTCTCGAAGGGAATGCGGCAAAAAGTACTGCTCATTTCGGGGATGCTCCACAACCCCGACGTTATTTTCCTGGATGAGCCACTGTCGGGTCTCGATGCCAATGCGGTGGTGCTGGTGAAGGAAATTATCCGGCAGCTGGCCAACGGCGGCAAGACCATTTTTTACAGTTCGCACATCATGGATGTAGTCGAGAAAATCTCGGACCGGATCATCATTCTGGCGCAGGGGCAGGTGGTGGCGCAGGGAACATTCCGGGAGTTGCAGCAGCAAAGCAGCGGCTCGCTCGAACAGCTTTTTGCCCAGCTCACCGGCTCCGACACCCAAACCGGTGTGGCCGAAGAATTTATTCATACCATCAACCAATGATAAACCTGATTCTCTGGTTGCTGGCCCGAATGCAGCCGCTCATCCGCGCTGCCGGTGCCGATTATGGTCAACTACGCGCCATTGTGCAGGTAAAGCTGATGATGGACAGCCGCCGAAATACCGTTAATCTGGGTCGGTACGGCAAAAAAGCGAATGAAGAATCGAACAACGCTTTCCTGAAAACGCTGGCTATTTATGCCGTACTGGGTAGTCTGCTGAGCATCGGAATGCTGGGTACGCCGGAGCCGGGTGTGCTGTTTTTTCCGCTCACGCTCCAGTTTGCCTACATTATGGCCCTCTGCGCCCTCACGCTCATTTCCGATTTCTCGACGGTTATTCTGGACTCGTCCGACAATCAGATTATTCTGCCCCGGCCCGTGGACAGCCGGACGCTCTGGCTGGCCAGGATTGTCCATATTTCGAGCTACCTCACGGCCATTGCACTATCTATTTCGCTGGGTGGGCTGCTGGTGGTGTCGTACCGGTTTGGGGCGTTGGCGGGAGTGGTGTTTCTGGTTATGGCCCTGCTGTCGGCGGTGCTGATGGTGTTTCTGACCAACGTTTTCTACCTCGTACTCATGCGGTTTGTCAGCGAAGAAAAACTCCGGGAGGTTATCAACTACGTGCAGATTCTGATGGCTATTCTATTTTACGGGGGCTACCAGATTCTGCCCCGGCTTATGAACACGAACGAGATGTTCAGCCGCGCGCTGCCGCATGAGTGGTGGCATTTCCTGATCCCACCCATGTGGATGGCCGGTGCCGTTAACCTGATTGTGAAGCCCGCCATAGACACTACGCACCTCACGTTCCTGCTGCTGGCCCTGACCATGCCGATACTTGGGTTATGGGCCATGAATCGCTTTCTGACGGGCAATTTTGTACAGCAACTGAACAGTCTCGATCAGGAAAGGCAACCGGCTGTACGTAAAGACGCTTCGGGCATGAAACCGGTATCTGAACAGAACCGTGGGAACCTGGTAGATCGGCTATCGGGCTGGCTCACGCGCAATCCACTGGAGCGAGCCGCGTTTGGTTTCGCCTGGCGTATTACGGGCCGCGACCGTAAGTTTAAACTCAAAACCTACCCTCAGTTGGGCTTCGCGCTGGCGTACACGGTCGGTATGTCGTTCCAGAAAATGGGTGGTATGTTTTACCTTTTCGCACTCTATTTTGCCGGGATTTACGTGATGGTGGCGCAATTGCAGCTCAGCGTGTCAGACAACTACCGGGCGTCATGGGTGTATGGCAGCGCGCCCATCCGCCAGCCCGGCGACGTATTGGTGGGTTCGCTTAAAGCTCTGATTACTAAACTACTGTTGCCGTTTTATATCCTGATTGCTTCGTATATTCTGTATCAGTTTGGACTCGATAAAATTGACGATGTGTTGCTGGCGTTCAGCAATTCGCTGGTGATGCTGATGAGTTCGGCTCTGATGTCAAAGCGGTACATGCCGTTTTCCATTGCGCAGGATGCCCTGAGTCAGAACAACACGAGCCGGGGTATCCTGATTGCCGCCGTACTGGGCGTGGTTGGTCTGGCGCATTTCGGTCTAACGTATCTGCCCTACGGCGTGTGGGCTGCCATCCCGGTCTCGGTCGTATTGGTTATATACCTGTTCAGTCAGTACCGAAAAACGGGATGGGAGAGTGTGGAAATGGGCGGGTAGTTGCTTTGTGATGCGGCTGTTTTCTGTCATGCTGAGGTACGAAGCATCTCTATTGCAGGGAATCTTTGCTGCAAGGAGATGCTTCGTACCTCAGCCACATCACAAAAAAACTCACTTACTCTGGTCCATAAAATCAACGACTGTTACGTCGGCAAGCCAGGGGCCTACGATGGTGCCAAATTCCTTGTGGGCGGGGTGGGGCAGGTAGGCGTCGCGGTCGGCGGCCGAGTTGAAGGTCAGGATAAAGGCGTGGGTCAGGCCCTTGTCGAGTTTTTCGGGACTGTTATTGGTACCCCACTTGAAGCCTTTGATTTCCTTGATTTTCGACGGTAATGCTTCAAAAGCCGCCACAATCTCGGCCACTTTTTCGGGCGTGGCGTCAGGCTTGAACTTGAACAGCACCACGTGTTGCAGCGTAGGTTTCGGTTTACCAGTCTCGGCGGTAGCGTAGGTCGTCATGGTCAGCATAGCCATCAGGCTCAGGAGCAGGGTTTTCATGGTCATTTGGTTTTTCGCCAATGATACCGCGCTTTTGGGGTAATGTCAAGCCCGTAGGTCGTACACTCTTGTGCGACCAGTCGCCGAAGGCGGCTAACGATGTAGTTCAGGCTAAGCGGCTGCACAGCTACTGTTTACTTAGATTCAATTACATCGTTAGCCTGACGGCTGGTCGCACAAGAGTGTACGACCTACTTTGTCGTTACCGAAAATGTTTTGTGTCCCCGGTCAAGACTGGCCCGGGCGATTTTGCCCGACTCAAAGACCACTTTAAACTCAGATTCGGTCACTTCCTTGCCGTTTACCAGAAAATGCTCGTATTGGCCCAGACCTGTCCGCTCATTAAAGGATGTCTTCTTCTCAGAATCGTCCTCCAGTGAGAAATTGATTGGCAGGTTGTACCGCACATTCACGGCCTTTCCACTTTGCGAACCGGGTTTCCAGCGGGGCATTTGAGAGACGACACGTATTGATTCTTCGTCTGCCCCGAAGCCAATGCCTTTCAGCAGG
>JACMPG010000222.1 GCA_014377625.1 Spirosoma sp. | reverse complement strand
GTAATGGTGCCCGGCCCCGAGAAGGTGTAGCTGTAAGGGGTCGTTCCGCCCGAAACTGTGGCCGACAGGGTGGTGGTGCCCGAAGTAGTCAGCATCGTCGGACTGGCCGTAAACGTCAGAGCCAGCGGAGTGACCACGACCGCAGCCGGACTCACCGTGATACTGAAGGTGTTACCGGCCGTCAGGCTACCCGGATCGGTGGCCTTTACCGTCACGCTGCTTACCCCCGATACCGAAGGCGTACCCGAAATAGTGGCCGGTGGGACGAAGTTGAGCCCGGCTGGTAGGCCCGACACGGACAGCGTCAGACTGCCGGGGGTCTCCGCATCGGTGAACACACTGGCCAGCGAGAGCGTGTACGCCACACCCACCGTGGCCGACTGGGGCGGAACCGGGTTGGCCACCGTAGGAGCGGTGTTGACAGGGGCTACCACGGTAGCGTCGAATGTTTTGGTAAATTGGATTGGGTAGCTCTGACCTGCATCTACCGTAAATCGAATAACAACATTTGACGCACTGGTGGTGGCTACCAGGTTAGCCAAGTTGCCAGAGCCACTGCTTACCGAAAAAGAAGCAGCATTGGCTCCAACAATAGACCAGGATGTTATGGACGATGTGCCTGTGTTGAGCGCAAACGAACCCGTGTTGGTAAATGCTGCCGGCCCACTAACGGTTGGCACAGCCAGGTTAGTCGTATTGCCGCTGATACCCGTTGGATCAAGCCAGTTACTGAGTCGGTTATTACTTGCCCCTCCCCCCGTCCAGGAAGTGAAAAACCGGCCATATTGATCGGGAGCAGTCGGCGATGAACAGAACGACGATCCACCTAATAATTGACCAATAACTCGGCGCGATGTTCCGTCGAACAGGGCGGAGCCGGATGATCCGCCTTCTGTAACACCGCTGCTCCAGCTAAGTTGTAGAAAAGAGGTTCCTGCCGTTACATTGTAGTTTCCCCCTGGTAAATACGTTACACCAACGGTTGAGGTGGCTCCTCCGAACGAAATTTTCTTTAAAGATCCATTGGGATGGTGGATGCCAAATACACTACTAGACAGATTACTGCTCCGGTCCCAACCCAGGAACGAAATACTCTCGCTTTGTGGGGCCTGCGCATTTAGTTCCACGAGCGTAAAATCAGAAGCCGCACTACCCGACCGGTAAGTTGCTCCATTGACGGTTACGTACGCATTATTATCGGTATTGGGCGTACAGGTGGCACTCTGGTACTTGAAATAAAAGGTCCAGCCAGCCGTTGAACTGGCTTCACCGGGTTCGTTGACCTGATTTGCGTTAAAGTCAATACAATGAAAGGCCGTAAGAAAGAAAGAGCGAAAACTCTGTCGGGCATCGTTAACAGTTGATCCCGTACATATATATAAACCCCCTGCACCATCATTAATCAGAATAGTGGCTACGCCATCCGCTTCTGACTGATAAGCCGGGAAACAAGCCTGGTTGTTTTCGCAGGCACCAGCAGGACGAAGACCGCCAAAAGGCCCTCGTGGTTCATAGAAATTAGCCACACCTGATAAATGCAACTGACTTTGCCCGGCTACACCAACGGGTTCCTGCAACTCAATAATAAGACGGTCGCCGGTGACGTGACCACTGGTAAAGGTGGCGTTCGTTGTATTCTGCTGGTTGGTAATTGGCCCAACCAACACAGTTTGATCTGCATTGTATAGAAAAACGCGGGCACCTTCGGCCAGTTGAAGTCGGTCGAATATCGCACTTAATGCCGCGGCTCCCGGCGCGAATACTTCATACTGGTAAATCCGGTATCCATTTCTATCAACAACGGCTCCGGCACCCGGAATATCCACGCTGGCATTTTGCTGAACCGCCACCCGCAATGGTCGTCCATTCTTTTGAAATTGCAAATCCTCTGACCTTAATCGGACAAGATCCAGTTGAGCCATTTCCAGTTGGGGAATGGCTCCTCCCTGGATGCCCGATGCGCCAAACTGATTTAGACTGGCGTTGCCGCCCGATAGTTGACGGGTTGTTACCTGCGCCTGCAGGTTCGTGGTAAAGGTCAGCAGGAGTAAACCGGCTAACCAGTTGAAAACTCGCCTGGTAGATAATTTGATCATAATTGAGGATGGGGAAAGGATTTTTGAAATTGTGGCAAGTATACTCAAATGTTAGGTATTACTGCGCTAATCAGGGTAGTTGAGGGTCTCTATTTATTTAACGTAGGAGGAAATGGGTGAATAAGAACGAACACCCTTGGCCGATTACTGATTGCGTTCTATATCGGGATTAGGTTACAGCCAAAACGCACAAACACCCCAACCAACCGGCCAGGGCGTTTGTGTTTTTACGCAGGTCATTTAAAGCCGCTTACTCCGCTTTCAGCACCTACAATAAACTCAGACCGGCGGACAGACCTGTAGCGGAATAGGTGATGGGCATTATGCCGGTGAAGGGCGGCACTACGCAGCTAAAGAAGGTTCCCTGCAAAAACAGGTTGTAGGCGGTCAGATTACGGGTGTAGGCCAGGGGTTTGCGGGCCGTGGTGCGCCTGAGTTGCCGGCCCATGTCGGCCACAATCTGATCGGTCAGGGCGAAGATGCCGTTGTCGGGGCGGGTGTAGGTGCGCACCCAAAGCCGCACATCGGCCTGGTTATCAATACGTTCGACCCGCACCCGAATCTGGTTATTGATTCGCAGCACGGCCCCTTTCAGCAGGTGAGCCACGTGCAGGTCGTTGCCAATTTGCCAGGTCGTTTTGTCGGTTTTTCCGTACTGGTCCGACGACGACCGGGCAATGACCTGGAGGTTGTTCAGCAGCGACACCGAGCGGTGAATATCGTCGGTAATGCCCGCGTAGGCCGGTACAGATACGAGGAAGACCGGCTATCAGGCCGATCTTCGAGCACGTGAAGGGATTGGAAAATGGGGGGATGGTTTATCAGTGCTTCGCTTCGGCGTAGTGGCGTTTGAGCATATCGTCGCCGAAGTCGTTGTTTTTCTCGCGCAGAATGGCGTGAATGTGGTTACCGTCGTTCTGGAAACCCACGTTGTCGTACTCGATCAGAAAATCCGGCGCGTTGATGACGTAGTAATGCGGTTTGTTGTTGTCCAGACTACCAATCCAGGCAAAATAGACCTTGTCTAAGCCGGTTTTCATCAGTTTGTCGTACAGCCGGTGGGCAATAGGATGCTCGAAATTGTGGACGTATTCCTGAATCAGTATTTTGAGAATGTCCTGCTGATTCTGGTCGAAACTCCCCGCCGAAACCCCGTAATGCGCTGGCTGCCCTGGGGCGAGGTAATGATGTCTTTCGGCACAGCCTGCGATAGCACAGCTTTGGCCTGCTGGTCTTTGGAAAGGGCGTTGATGAGCAGAAAGCCGTAGTCTTCTTCCTTGCTCAAGACCCGCAGCCCGGCATATTTTCCCGATTTCACCTCCGACGGGTCGGTGCCGTAAAACAGGGGCGATGTACCAATTACGCCATCGGTTACGGTGACGTTCAGGGCAATGTGGTGGCCGCCAAAGTCCAGTCCCCAGGGGTCTTTGGCCTGCGGTTTCCCCCAAACGGAGATAAAGAAATTGCCATGCGCCCACTTCAGTCCCTGCATCCTGTTCAGGGTCTTCTGGTCAATCTTTCCATCGTCGAACGCCTGCTGGTAGAGCGTGTTCAGAATATCGTCGAGCGCCATGATGCTGTTGACTTTCAGGTACCCCTGCGAACTGAGCAGGGCCGACAGCACCCGGTGAAACGCCAATCGGCTTTTATCGGACAGGGTACCGTAGGCAATGCCCGCCCGCGGCACCAGACCCACGGGCAGATTGGTCCATTTCTTTCGCAGTGTATCGGCAAAGGGGTAAGCCGTCCTGGCGAGTTCATCGGCGTTGAGCGTGGCCAGAAACTGCGTAACGGTGGTTTCAAACGGCTGGTTGACCTGCGCCCGCAACGGGCCAGTGGCGAACAGTAAACAGAGGGCAAGCAGCCCCAGGCGGACGTAAAGACGTTGGTTCATGGGTAAGGGTAAAGGTATATGAATGGAATTTCACGCATTTCACTCCCGGTCCAGAGCCAGCACCGTTTGCAGGAGTACGTTGGCTCCGTTGGCAATGTCGATGGGTTTGGAGAACTCTTTCGGCGAATGGCTGATACCGTCCACGCTCGGAATGAAAATCATACCCACCGGCGCAATTCGGGCTATCTCCTGCGAATCGTGGCCCGCGCCACTCTGAATCATCCGGTACGAAAAGCCCAGTCCTTTTGTTGCGCCAATGATTTTATCCTGAATTGGTTTGGCGGTCAGAGCGGGCGTTACCGGCGTGAACGGTTGCCGGAAACTAATGGTGGTACCGGAGACTTTGGCAATTTCTTTGGCTCTACCCTCTACTTCACGAAACAGGCTCCAGATTTTATCGTAATTCAAATCCCGGATTTCCATACCCAGCACCACCTTTCCCGGAATGACGTTGTAGGCACCCGGTTCAACCGCGATTTTGCCCACCGTACCCACCTGCCGCCCGTCATGACTGGTAATTACTTCGTTGACGGCTACGATCAGTTTGGCGGCTGCCAGCATCGCATCGTGCCGGTTGTTCATGGGCGTGGTGCCGGCGTGGTTAGGCGTTCCCTGAATCGTTACTTCCCAGTCTTCAATACCCACAATACCTTCTACCACGCCAATTTGCAGGTTTTCTTTCTCCAGAATCCCGCCCTGCTCAATGTGCAGTTCGACAAAGGCGGCCAAATCACCTTTTTTGCGAACCATCTGGGGCAGGCTGTCGGGGTTACCGCCGATGGCCCGTATACCGTCGGCCATGGTCAGGCCGCTTTGGGTTACGGCTTTCAGCGCGGCTGGCGTGACTTTACCAATCATGGCCCCGCTGCCAATGGTACCGCCTTCTTCATTAGCAAAAATGAGTAGCTCCAGCGGATGTTCCGTCACGATGTTGTTTTCGTTGAGGATGTCAATCAGCTCAAGTCCGCTTATGGAGCCAACGGTACCATCGTAATTGCCGCCGTTGGGTACGGTGTCGATGTGCGAGCCAAAGCCGATAGGTTTCAGGGCTGGGTTTTTGCCCTTTCGCCGACCAATGATGTTACCCGCATAGTCGACTGTTACGGCAAGTCCGGCTTTTTTCATCAGCCCTATAAAGTACAACCGGCTCTCCTGGTCGGCTTTACTGTACCCTACCCGCGAGGCTCCGCCGGGTTGCGCCCCAAATTTTGCCAGTTCCATCAGTCGGGTATCGATCCGTTGCTGATTAACGGTCAGGCGGTTAGTCTGGGTTTGGGCAAGGGCAGCGGACGAAGCAAGGAGCAGGTAAACGAGTAGCGTATTTTTCATAGTTCCAGGCATAACTCAGACAGCGGAGTACGTGTTTTTGCAGAGTAGACATTGAATGTTTACTCTGCAAAAGTATGATATACAGCACACTAAACCGCCTGGCTAACCTGCATCAGCGGCTGCACGTTGGTAAAGTTTGGGATGTCGCCGGTCAGTTCGGGGCCGTGCGTGGCAAGGGCTGCCTGCAACTCCTCAACGGTGGTAAACTGAAGCTGGCAAATCATGGCATAGACCGCCGGGCTGTCGGGGGCGGCACCGGCCATACCAGCCTGCAAGTCGACACCCGTCAGGCCAACTGGTGTAAGCAGC
>JACMPG010000023.1 GCA_014377625.1 Spirosoma sp. | reverse complement strand
TTCAGACCCGCCACTAACGAGTTGTTCTCCGAAAATCGCCTTACACTGCCGCAGAAGTCGTTCCATATCGTTGCGTCGTCCTGGTCGGTCAGTAACGGCTCATGATGCCGCCCGGTCTCAATAATATGCTCTTTGGTCAGGCAGATATATACCGACTGACCGGCGCGGTTTGGGTTAAATAGTTCATTGCCAATAGCATTGTTCCAGTTGTAGTAGTGCATTGTTCACAAGGTCAGAGAGTTTAGGTAGGAGTTACAAAACTAATTAGCCATGAACGTAACCTTTTTCCGTTCATGGCTAATTGTATGAAAAAAGTTCGATGAATAAGATTTTATAGCTTTACCCGCTCCTGCTCTACGAGCCCGTTTGTGCGGAGTAGCTCGCTGTATAACCGTGCTTCGGTGAGGTTGGAGAAGGGGAGCGGATTGAAGGGGCCGCCGGTTTGGTCCGTGTGATACTGGCGGTAGGCGGCTTCGTTCATGGTTTATCGCATCAGCACAGCAACTCCCTTACAATCAGATCTTTGTGGTGGATAATTATGTAGCCTTAGTTAAGAGGATACCGTTAAGCGAACTCTCAGAGTTATCGAAAAACGCATGAAACGTTTAGCCTGTACGGATTACAGCACGCGCAAATCTATCTGGGCCGTGTCGTCTTCGCCGTTGGTAGTGCCATTGTTGGGCGTTGAGTCGGGATCGGGCTGGTTAGTTGCCGTAAGTTGAGCGTGGCAAAGACCGTACCCGCTATCGGTTGCCCGCGCCCGAAACCGGAATAGGTACTGCCCACCCGCCGGAATGCTGCTGATACCCCCTGCCAGACCACCCCCGCCCGGTGCCAGATCATCGCCGGGCACGAGTGTTAGATTAGCGGACAAATACGCACCTACGCTCAGGCCCGTTGCGGCCAGACCACCCGCGTTGCTGAGTGTGATTGTAAACGACACGATTTCGTTTACCTGCGGAGTTCGGGTACTGCTGGCCAGACTCAGACTAATATCGGCCTTGTTAGGTTCGGGTACAGGCTGACTGCTCTGTACGGGTGGGAGTGGCACTTGGTCAGGATTCGGCGACTCAAATAAAGCGCCGGGCTGCCGGGTCCGAAAATCAACCGTAGTCGCATCGTCCTGCCCGTCGCCGGTGCCGGAATTGGGCTGACTGTCGGGGTCAGATAGGGAGGAGGTCGTGATTTGGGCCGCATTGCGGTACGTACCGGGGCTGTTCGGCGTAGCCACAAAACTCAGCGTCATTTCGGCTCCCACGGGCAATGACGTCACCATGCCGGATACAACACTGCTACTGCTGCTCAGCCCTGACGACAGCGAAACCACATTCAGATTAGGCGGCAGCCGGTTTTGCAGTGCTACGTTCTGGGCCGGGCTGGGTCCGTCGTTCCGTACCGTCAGCGAAATGGTCACCTGCTCAGCCGGGTCTGCCGTTCGCTGATTTACGGTCATGGCCAGACTCAAATCGGCGGCTGGCAACTGACTGACAATCCTGAACAGATTAGAGGGTACGGCGGGCAGCGCGGGAGCTGACGCCACCACCCGCACCTGATACCGCCCGCTCTGGTAGCTGGCCGGCAGCTGAACCGCCACGGGACTTGCTGGCCCATTGCCCAGCACGGCGAGGTAATGCCCCACCGAATCGAGCAACTGCACCTGCCATTGATTGCCGCCCGCAAACGTACCCGACGTAGCAAAAGACA
Source organism: Spirosoma sp. (assembly GCA_014377625.1). Classification (GTDB taxonomy): domain Bacteria; phylum Bacteroidota; class Bacteroidia; order Cytophagales; family Spirosomataceae; genus Spirosoma. The sequence goes on along the minus strand of JACMPG010000023.1, from coordinate 9,630 downwards.
CCGACAGACTACTGCCTGGCAGCACATAGTCGGTAACCGTTCCGGTGGCGGCAAACGCATTGGGTGTGATGGGTTGCGAATTCTGAAAGAAGCTGTTGTTCAGGCTGTTGTTCCAGTTTCGGGCAAAGCGAGACAGGCCCATATTGGCCGGAATGCTGGTGGGGTTCAGGTAATACTGGGGGTGTACGGCGGGGCGGAACGCGTTGCGAAAGTGGACATCGACGTTGCCGCCGTTCCGGTTCATAATCGAATCGTTCAGTGGCCCCTGAAAAAGCTGATTGGCAGGATCGACGGCGGCTTCCTGCTGCTGAATAACGGCGGGGGTAGTTTTGCTGCCGTTGAACGACGTCCGCGCAATGACCCAGGGTATTGTTTGCCCGCCAAAATCCTGCCGCGCCCGCTGCACCACATCGCGAAACCGATTGGCGTACTGCGGAATATCGGCCTGCGCTACGTCTCCCTCGGCTTCGCCCTGATGCCAGAGTACGGCCCGTACGCCCGCTACCGAGCCGTAGTATTGCAACACGTTTTTGAGGTTGGTGTAAGGCTGGAGGTTTACCCAGTTTTCATTGCAGAAATAGGCGTTGCAGGTTGGCTGGCCGTTGGCGGTCTTCTGCCAGTTGTCGATGGTCGAACCGTCCCAGCCCGTTACGTAAAACGCTACCGGCACATTGTAGCGGTTTACGATATAGTCGCCGAGTTCGCCCCAGCCCCATGAACTTTCGGCCATCGGAAAAACACGTTTCCCGGCGGTCAGTGCTTTATAGACCGGTACCGGCGAGGGATCGCCCGACGATACGAGTTGCCTGCCCGACCCGGATGGGTAATAATGGTTGATGGAGTCAATGGCATTGACGCGGTTGGTGGCGGTGCCGAGGTCATTATCGCCACTACCCAGCCCCCGTGCATTGGATTGCCCCGCTGTGATAAATACCTCGCCAATGCCCACCGGCTGCACCGACGTTTGCTCCGTAACGGTGTTGTTAACTACAAGCCGTATGGTCAGGACGTACCAGCCACCCGGTGCGGTGATGTAGCCCAGAAAAATGCCGTTTTGCGGATTGGTCTGGATCGTTTGCCAGCCGGTTGTGCTACCCTGCCCCGCCGAAACGGGCGTTAACTGCCCCTCAATCCGGTCTGCCGCGCCCGTCAGTCTGCCCGCCACGTAAAGCCGTCCGGTGCCGTCGGCTCCGCGTTGTACTACCAATCGGGCCATCGGGTGGCTGATTTGCAGTTGCGCCGTGGCCAGAAACGATACGCTGAAAAAGAAAAGGAAATAAATAAAACGCACAAACAGACCGGATGAGATTCACCGCGAAAGTAACGATAAATCAGGAAGCTGTTCTGCTTCGAGAGCGGGCATGAGCAACTACTCAGCCAATGCCGCAAATTTATCCGGCTCGTCGACCAGTATCTCTACCTGCCTGACGGATTTAGTGATGCCGTACATACCCTCGGCCATAACCGGTTCGCATAATGTGAGCAGGACGTTCGGCTGCACCAAGATGGGCCCAGTCAGTAAATTCGTGTGTTTTGGGGGTGTTTCATTGATGCGCTCGATACGTTTGATGTTGTTTCGTGAAACGACAACCCGCCAGCGCAGGCCGAAGCGCAGGTGCAGCGTTTGCCCGTCGAGGTAAGTGGGGTGCTGTACCGTAACAACCGTTTCAGCTACGATAAACAGTAAACTGTACAGACTCACCGCCGTTAGCAACCACGCGCCCTCCGCCGACCAACGAGCCACCAGCATATGTGCGGCTTCGCTGGCAATCAGTTGGCTTAGTTTGGGTTGTTCCGTTACGTCGGTCAGGCTCTGTTGCAGGTTCACGACAAAGTCGGGATTACTTTGCCGATGGGTTTGGTGCGCCCGCAGAACAGCCGCGCCGTGCCAGGCTACGTAGCCCATAACACCAATTTCCAGCAGGGGTAGCACCTGTGCAATGCCGTTCACATACGTCTGGTTGTGGGCTGGTAATAACCACTTCGCCAACGCCAATGACGCCCCAATACCGCTACCAGCGATGTCTTGGACCACCATCCCGTACGGACAAATGAGCAGGTAGTACAGCAGCGCAGCACAATGACCACATCGACCGTTACGCCGAGCGAGAGTACGTTGGGACGTAGTCGGAACGAGAACGAATAGGGCTTTGTGCAGGCAGGGCATTATTGTTTGTCCAGCCCGGAACTGAATCGGACTGCCGAAGCGGCCCAATAAAGAAATAAAACGGGGCCGCCCGTGCGGTACAAGATGACAACTAAAAGCCCAACAGAATTCAGTCAAGCCCGAACCAAAGTACAGCGATGCAAACAGCCGAAGTTTGAACGTCAAGCCCTGCTTGCACAAAACCCCTTGTTATATGCCGTTTTTCTGTCCAGCGAATTGTTTTGGTTTTTGTTTTTTGTCTGCAAGTTCCACGATTTCAGTTATTCTTTTTTCTCTTGTTTCCTTTCTTTTAGCAAGAACAAGCCATTGTAAAATATTTCTTTTGTCTGACCTGCTTAAACTTAAAAAGTATTGTTTTGCGTTGGGTCTTTTTCGAAATTCGTTCTCTAAGTCAGTGGGAATGATTAGTGCTTCTGCTTCGTCTAAAATTGTCCAGGAGCCATTTTGTTTTGCTATTTCAATTGTTTCACTACCTGCTTTTGTCATAAGACCATCTTTTATCAGGCGTTCAATTTTTTCTTTATTAACTTTTGACCAAACACTATTATTTTTCCGTCTGCTAAAAAATTGCATAAAATTATGTTCATCTAATGGTTTTGATTTGCTGTCTATCCAACCAAAACAAAGTGCTTCATCCACCGCTTCGCTGTAAATTACTGTCGGAATATTAGATTTCTTTTTGTAGTAGATAAGCCAAATAGATTGTTTTTTGTCGTGATTGTCTTGAAGCCACTCACGCCATTCTTGTCGGCTTCTCGGGTGAAAAGTTTCTATCTCTTTTTCCATCTTATTTTGTTGATAGTCGTCTTTTGTAGGGTTGTTGTCTTAAAATAGCATATAACTGACAGGGCTTGCCGAAGCGGGGGCAATAGAATTCCGTCCGCCCCCATTTTGGCAAACCCCATGTTAGCTGCATACCCTTCTCTGTGAGCAACAAGATTTACCCAATTGCATTGGTGGGCATTTTACTGTCCCATAACTACAATACACACAACAGTCGCCTTGGTTTGGTTTAAGTCGTGTCTTGCAATTTGTACACTCGTAAAAATATTGACAAGCGTCTGTAGGCATTGTTTCTTCTTGTCTGTGTCCGCAAACAGGGCAAGTAATTATTGATTGAAGAATAATGGTTTTTGTCATCAGTTATTTGTTACGGTTTGTGAGATTACTTTGTAACCTGTGCTGCTAATTGCTGCTGCAATACTGTCAATAGAAGTTTTGCTGCTGTCAAACTTTACAGTGCTGTTTGCATTTTCATAAGAAGTTTGAAATGCAATAATTCCTTTCACTTTTGAAATTTCAGTGTTTACGTGTTGTGTGCAACTTTCGCAAGTCATTCCTTTGATTTTAAAAACGGCTTGTTGGATATTTGTTTTGTCCACCACAACCACTTTTATTTCTTGTGGTTTTGGATAAAATGCTTTAGCATAATAAGGGAATGAAATAAGTAACCCTGAAACTACTGTAACAATTCCTAAAAATGATTTTGATTGCCAAAACGATTTCTTATTGTCTGCTTCACAATCGCAATCAACTTGTATTTGTGGTTTTAGTTTTTGATACCATGCAAATGCAAAAAACAAAACGGTCAGTCCAATTAAATAAGGTCTAAAAGGTTCAATCCACGAAAATGAAGATGCAAGTCCACTTGCTCCACCCAATAATGCTAAAACTGGTGTGATGCAACAAAGTGAAGCTGCGGTTGCAGTCAAAAGTCCTGCTATAAAACTCTTGCTATTTTTCGTCGTCGTTGTCATAGTCTAATAGTCAAGCAAAAATAATGCTTTAACTGTCAGAGTGTTGCCAATAGGGTTGCAGCTAACGGCTGGCTTTGCGTAATGAACCACTCAGTTAGCAGCAGCGCAATAGCCAGAGCAACGAACAACAGTAGGTAATGTCGGCAGGAGATTAATGGCATAGAGGGGGTTAGTTCAAGAGCACATCTGCCGGGATTGCCGGGATTCCCAGATGCTTGTGAAACGACCGCATGATCGGGGCTGTGAGGGGTTTCTGCCGGTTGAGTAGCTGTGAAATGTACCCTTTGCTAACGCCCAACTGTTGCGTCAGGTCCAATGCCCGGAGTCCTTTTTCTTCCATTGTCAGCCTGGTGGCTTCGATGGGGTCAGGTGGAGGTACCGGATATCGGCATGCCATTTTTGAAGAGCCTGAGCTGCTTCGGGATATATACTACGGTAGTTGTTTATGGTATGACGAGTAATAACGTTAAACATCTAAACTGGCGACGTAGTTTACCAAAGGTAAACTTTTTAAAGGTAACAGGGAGGGTAACTTTTCCATATCGAACGTGCTGCCTACAAGCGGTTTGCCCGAACACATTGGCGGTAGCCGGGTTTTTGTACTAATAGCCGAAAACTTGATTATCAACTGTAACGCCCTATATTCTGCCCCGTTAAACAACGACGTTAGCAAGTAAAATCCCGCGCTTTCCGGCTTTCTACCTGTTTCACCCAACCCTGCTCACTTGTTTGCTATGTCATTGCTCGATTCGATTTTAGATGCCCCGTCCACTACCGTTCTGGGTCAGGGTATCAAGCACATCGGAATCGGTAAACACGGCAGCAAACCACTACCTCCCGATCTGCTGGCCGAGTGTCGCACGGCCCTCACTGACCCTGCCACGCACCCGTTGCAACGGGGGGCTTTCCTGGGCGCGCTGATTGCCAAAGGACCCACGCCCGACGAGCAGATGCTGGAAGAGGTTGTTGGCAAAGGCGCGTTTTCTCACCCTACGTTTTTTGTCAACAAAGTCTGCCCCGACCTGCCCCTCGGTATGCTTCCCATTGCTACCAAACTGGTGCGCGGCCATCATTTGCAGGTCAGCGAAGCCGAGCAACTGGGCGATTATCTGTTTGGCAATGGCACCTGTGAAGCCTTCCGGGGGCTGGCAGCTAGTATTTTGCGGGTACGACACGAAACCAATGACGAATACCACGGCCTGATACGGGCCGCCGAACGTCAATTTTCGCCCGCGTTCCAGACAAAACCACAGACCAAACTGCCCCTTGTCCAGCTTGCCGAACCTTTCGATGGCGTTGAGAACAGCTACCTGATTACACCCCTGCTGGCGAAGTTCTTTCTGGGACGCGGTTACGGGCCGATCTCGATGGTGGGGCTGTCGGGTGGGCCGAAGTTTACGCTCAACGCGCTGGATCTGTTTATGCACCTCAACTGCGAGTTTCTGCTGGGCAATCAGGAACTCAGCATCCTACCCGAGAATTACGGCTGGGTACTGAATCAAAAGGCCCTCTCGCCCGCTTTGGCCCGCTGGACCGACCGCCGACGGATTATCCTGAAGCGCCCGTTTCTGGCTACGCTCGAAAAAGTGCTAAACCCCTGCCGTGCCCGTATTCTGGTGACGTCGGTCTTTCATATCACGTACCAGATGAAAATGGCTGAACTGGCCATGATGACCGGTTTCGATGGGGTTATGGTTTTGAAACGGGGACTGGAAGGTAGTTTGTCGCCGTCCACGAGTCGGGCCAGCGGCTTGCTGTGCGCGATCAGAAAGCCGGACGGTCACTTATTTTTCCAGCAGTTCGAGAGCGATCTGCCCGCCTTTGCTCCGTTCAAAACCGATGCCGATACGGTTCATCCGCAACCCACCCCCGCCGATAACGCCCGGCTGGTACGGCAGTTCTGGGACCACGGCCAAACACCCGACGCTGATTTTGACAACCGTGTTCGCTTTTCCCACGCGCTCTACGGACGTGGCCTGACCTGGATCGAGAGTCAATTACCCTGAACCGGTTGCGTATCTTTGTAGTACGATGACAGACGTAACCATTATTGGGGGGGGCATTGTGGGTTTGGCCACCGCCCTGCAACTGAAACAGCAAAAGCCCGCGCTCAGCGTGGTTTTAATCGAGAAGGAAACAACGCTGGCCCGGCACCAGACCGGCCACAACTCCGGCGTCATACATTCCGGGCTTTACTACAAACCCGGCTCGCTCAAAGCCACTAACTGCATTCGCGGCTACCAGATGCTGCTCGATTTCTGCAACATCGAAGGTATCCCCTACGACCTCTGCGGTAAAATCGTGGTAGCCACTAAAACCGACGAACTGCCACAACTCGACCAGCTTTTTGAGCGGGGGCAACAAAACGGCCTGACTACTATCCGTAAAGTGACAGCGGGCGAGATGCGCGAGATCGAGCCGCACGTAGCAGGCGTGGCGGGCATGTTTGTTCCCTACACCGGCATCATCGACTACGTGCAGGTTTGCGAGAAATACGCTGATAAATTCCGGGTATTGGGGGGTGAAATCCGGCTCGGAGAGCGCGTGGAGCAGGTAACGGCGGGCAACAGCCTGAGCATTGTGGTGACGGACCGTAACCGCTACGAAACCAAACTTGTTATCAACTGCGCTGGGCTTTACTCCGACAAAATCGCCCAGCTTACCCAGCGTGCCCCTGTCGATGTACGCATTGTGCCGTTTCGGGGGGAGTATTTCAAGCTGAAACCAGAAAAAGAATATCTCGTCAAAAATCTGATCTACCCGGTTCCCGATCCAAATTTTCCATTTTTGGGTGTTCACTTCACCCGCATGATTCATGGGGGCGTGGAGGCCGGCCCCAATGCGGTACTGGCCTTTCAGCGCGAGGGGTACAAAAAATTCGATGTTGATCTGAAAGAACTCTACGAAACGCTGTCGTGGCCGGGGTTTCAGAAGGTGGCCGCCAAATACTGGCAAACGGGTTTGGGCGAAATGTACCGGTCGTTCTCCAAATCGGCGTTTACGAAAGCGTTGCAGAGTCTAATTCCTGAGATTCAGGAAAATGATCTTTACGGAGCCGACGCGGGCGTGCGGGCGCAGGCGTGTGACCGTACGGGTGGCCTGCTCGACGATTTCGCTATTCTGGAAACCAGCAACGCCATTAATGTCCTGAACGCGCCCTCGCCAGCGGCCACATCATCGCTGTCCATTGGGCAAACGGTAGCCGAAAAAGCACTGGCCCGGTTTTAACCGAACCTTAACAAACAATAGCGGACGGGTAGGGTTTTGTGGCTGACAGTCACCATCTAACCAACTTAACTATGGATGCGATTACCCCCGTCGAAGCCCTTGACACACCGTCTGATTTGAAAGAGAAAGGCCGCAAAAAGGTATCTGAAGCTGTAAACCAGCTTGTTGCTGATTCGTTTGCGTTGTATATCAAAACCAAAAATTATCACTGGCATATGTCCGGGCCGCACTTCCGCGATTATCACCTGCTGCTCGATGAGCAGTCGCAACAAATCTTTGCGACCATCGACCCGTTGGCTGAGCGCGTTCGGAAGCTGGGTTTCGATACCATCCGGTCGGTTGGGCATATTGCCCAGCTACAGCGCGTGAAGGACAACGACGAAGACTTCGTAACCCCCAAAGACATGCTGCTTGACCTCGTTCACGAGAACAAGAAAATGGCGAAGAACATGCGGGATACGCACAAAATCTGTGATGATGCCGAAGATGTAGCCACGGCCAGTTTACTGGAGGTCTACATCGACGAAACCGAACGCCGGACGTGGTTTCTCTACGAAACCACTCGGGAGATTAATTGACTGTAAACCTAAAAGGTCTTTTGGAGACCTTTTAGGTTTGGTAGCCGGTCGCTTTTCTTCGGAAAGGCGACCGTTTTTTTTCATATCTTTCCAGCCTATGAAAGTCCGCCCCGCTGCGCTAATCTGGCGTTTATTTGAGAATCAGACCGAAATCCTGCTGATGCGTTACCAATATGGTGGTCAGGATGTATTTGCATTACCCGGCGGTAGCTGCGACCGGGGCGAAACCCTGCCCCAAACTGTCATTCGCGAACTTCAGGAAGAACTGGGCGTTGGTGCCGATATTGGCGAGATGATTATGGCGGGAGAAATGCTCCTCTCCGAACGTAGCGACGATGTGTTGCACGTGGTCTTTGCGGCCCGTAACCTCCAGGGTGAACCCAAACTTAACCCCACCGAAACCACCGCTCTTGAACTCGTCTGGGTACCGGTTGTCGGGTTAGACCAATTGAATCTGTATCCCAACATTGGCGCGAGAATCCAGCCCTGGTTTACATCGGCTACCTATCTGGGCTACATCGGACGGATTGCCCAGCAGTATTTTGGATAATACTATTTTCACATTACCCTATAAAAAATAGAAAAGCCAAAATTCCACTACTATGCTTACGCAAACACTCCGCACGATTTTCCGGCGCGATCTGGAACAACTGAAGAAGGAACTTGACTTATATGAGCGCGAAGACCGCATCTGGTATGTCGAGAAAAATATCACCAACTCAGCCGGGAATCTATGTCTTCATCTGGTTGGTAATCTGAATGACTTCGTCGGGGCCGAACTTGGTAATACGGGCTACGTTCGTGACCGTCCGCTGGAGTTTTCGGCCACTGATGTGCCCAGAAGTGAGTTACTGGCTAAAGTCGATGAAACAATTGTCGTCGTAGAAAATGCGCTCGACGGTCTCACCCCGGCGCAGCTCGAAGCAGACTACCCGCGTGAAGTACTGGGGCAAATAATGACGACAGAGTTTCTTCTGGTGCATCTGGCCGCACACCTGATGTATCACCTGGGTCAGGTCAATTACCACCGGCGACTGCTGGACGCTGACTGAGTAAACTGCCGGCCACCATCGCTACGGTGCTGGCCAGCAACCCCCACATCATCGGCGAATAGTCGGTTTCTGCCCACAAACAAAACAGCCATACTACCAGACCAACGCCCATCGAGAGCAGACAGCCAGTCAGATTAGCGCGTTTCCAGTAGATACCCGCCGTGAGGGGCACAAAAAGCGATACCAGACTGAACGCCGACGATTCGCCCACAAGGTCGAAAATGTTGGTGTCGCGGCTGACGCTTATGCCTACGCAGATCACGGTGATGACTACAATGGCCTGACGGATGGTACGTAGCAATACGGCATCGGGAATGTTGGGCCGGAAATATTTCACGATGTTCTCCCCGAAAACCGTTGCCGGTGCCAGAATTGCCCCGCTCGATACGCTCAGGATAGCCGATGATACCGCGCCGAAAAACAGGATTTGCAGGGGTAAATTTCCGTGTTGCATTACCATCGTTGGAATAATCAACTGACGGTCGCCGGGGAGGTTAGGGTGCAGAATGGTGGCACTCAGGGCAATGAACAGCGGCAGCATGGCTACTGTCAGATACAGGCCCGACGCCAGATAAGACGCCCGAACAGAGGTGTCTTCGCTTTTGGCGGCCATCACCCGCTGAAAAATATCCTGCTGAGGAATACTGCCCAGCCCAATCGTAAACCAGGCCGCGAGATACGCCACCCAGTCGCGGGTAGTGGCTGGAGGTAGAAACCGAAAAAAGCCCGGTGGGGTACGCTGCCGGATGGTTTCCCAACCGCCCACCTCCTGCCAAAGCACTACGCCCAGCACGGCCAACGCCAGAATGATGATGAGGTTGTGGAAAAAGTCGGTTACGGAAATCGAC
>JACMPG010000221.1 GCA_014377625.1 Spirosoma sp. | reverse complement strand
TCCATCCCCGAAAAGGCCGACATCCGCTCCCTGCACGAACAGGAATTAGACACGCCGTTTGTACTTGAGCCACCCGTTGCTACCAATAATCCCTACGCTGAAACCGTACTAACCTCCCGTAATACAGGTGTCCGGCTGATTGTTGGTCAACAAACCGGCCCCGGCAAGCTGAATTATTTAGTTTGCTATACCCCGTCCAAACGCGATAGCATTGCCATTGAGCCACTGACAGCCAACGTCGATGCCTTTAACAACGGCGAAGGTCTGGCCATTCTTCAATCCGACGAGGCCCTTATCGGCTCAATGTGGGTCCGACTGGATTGATTCGTTCTTCAGTATAATAGACACGAAAAGAGGTCATTCTTTGTGGGAATGACCTCTTTTCGTGTCTGTGACATAACTCAATCAGTTCAGGAATTCCAGACGCATTTCGTTGAGCTGACTGCGGAGGGAGCCGTCGATCTGGCGGTCACCAATGCGCAGGATATAGCCGCCAATGAGTTTGGGATCTATTTTCTCTTCCAGTTCAATGGTGGTGTTACCGGTCGCCTGTGAAACCATGCTTTTAAACTTCTGCCGCAGGGTATCGCTCAATGTCATTGTTGTGATGACTGTAGCGTGCGAGATGCCCTTCATGTGATCGTACTGCGCAATGTACTCATCGGCAATGGCATCAACAATGGGTTCACGGTTCTTGCGGGCAATGATGCTCAGGAACGACATGGTGATGGGATTCAGGCGAGAGCCGAAAACCAGCTTTACAATGGCGTTTTTCTTCTCGGCCCGAACAATGGGATTTTTCAGCACCACGTTCAGTTGACGATTAGCGGCAAGGGTCTTTTGCAGAAACTTCATGTCGGCGTAGAGCACGTCGGTCAGTCCCTGTTCTTTGGCCAAATCGAGCAACGACTTGGCGTATCGGGTAGCTACGGTACCAATGGCCATGTTGCTTAGTTAAGTCTTGATTTTGATACTAAGTCGCTCACCAGCTTCTCCTGTGCCGTTTTATCGCTGAGTTCTTTGCGGAGTACTTTCTCGGCAATATCCAGGGAAAGGGTAACGACTTCTTTTTTCATCTGGGCCACCAGGGCCTGCCGTTCGTTTTGCATAGCTTCGCGAGCCTGCTCCAGCATCCGACGTCCTTCGGCTTCGGCTTTATCGCGGCTGTCGGCCACCATTTTATCGGCAATTTCTTTGGCACCGCGCAGAATGACTTCGCGCTCCTGGCGGGCCTGGACCAGCAGTTTTTCGTTGTCAGCTTTGAGAGCCGTCATTTCGAGCCGGGTTTTCTCGGCTAAATCGAGGGCTGACTGAATGTTGTTTTCCCGCTCGTTCAGGCTATCCGTAATGGGCTTCCAGGCAAACGTGCGCAGGATCAGAAACAGTCCGAGAAAAACGATTGCCTGCCAGAAGAGCAGACCAAGATCAGGAGTAAGAAGGTCCATTTAGCGTAAAATGAAAACGGTATAATGTATGACTTAGCGATAATTTGATTGGAAAGACTGCATTTGTCCCCTGGCAATCCCGACATGGTCAAATGCAGTCTGAAGAAAGTGGGTAGGAATGCCGGTGCCTAATGCAACCAGCCTGCCCAGGCGTGTGTGTCCTGATTGAGGCAATTAAGCCAATGCAACCAGCAGACAGATAACGGCTGCGAACAGAGCCACGGCCTCGATCAGGGCGGCAATGATCAGCATGGCAGTCTGGATACGACCAGCGGCTTCGGGCTGACGGGCAATACCCTCCATGGCCGAACCACCAATACGACCAATACCCAAACCAGCACCAATAGCGGCCAGACCGGCGCCGATAGCAGCACCCATAACGGCTACGCTACCCGTGGCCTCCAACAGCAAAGCAAATAACATGGTAAGCATGAAACAGAAATTAAACGTGAACTAAACAAAAAAAGCAATTGGTAAAATCAGTGGGCTTCGGCAGGTTCGTAGCCAATGCCGTGGTCAGCTTCGTGGTGATCTTCTACCGCACTGCCAATGTACATGGCCGTAAGCAAAGTAAAAATGAACGCCTGAATGAAGGCTACCAGCACCTCAATCAAATTGAGGAATATCGTAAATACCATGACCACCGGGCTGATGGCCACACTGGTCATCATGCCACCGAGACTATTAGCCATAAAAATCAGGCTCAGCAAACTCAGGATAATGATGTGGCCCGCAGTCATATTGGCAAACAGACGAATCATCAGCGACAGCGGCTTCATGAACACACCCACAATCTCGACCGGCACCATGATGGGCAACAGCGCAAGTGGAACGCCCGACGGCTTGAAAATGTGCATCCAGTAATGCTTGTTGCCACTGAACGATACAATGATGAACGTGATAACGGCCAGTACCAGCGTTACGGCAATGTTACCCGTTACGTTGGCCGCACCGGGCAACAAACCCAACAAATTATTGATGAGAATGAAGAAGAACAGCGTCAGCAAATACGGCAGGTACTTCGTGTACTTAGGACCGATGCTCGGTTTAGCCACTTCGTCGCGCACAAACAAAATGATCGGCTCCAGAAACGAGGCCGCACCTTTGGGTGCTTTGCCCCGGTTGCCGATATATGACCGGCTGATGGCCGGAAACAGCAGCAACATAATGATCGCGCTCAGCAATAATGATGCTACGTTCTTGGTAATGGAAAAATTATAGAACTTGGCATCGTCCAGTTCGGTACCAGCCGCATTGACCCGGTGAATTTTGCCATGGTCGAGTTTGTAGCCGTTATAAACCGTACCGTGCTCCAGCCGTGAAGACGAGAAGACTTCCAGACCCTGATCTGCCGAGTACAGGATAACAGGTAATGGCAGCGTAACACCGTGGGCAAACTCCCAACCGTGGTCGTCCTTGATGTGGTGCATAATCATGTCGCCCACCTTGAATTTCCCTTTCTCGACGGGCGCTTCGCCTTCGTGCTGGGTAGTGGCTTCGCCCGTATGATCGTGCTCCTGGGCCTGAGAAAACGCTATTGAACTGATAACAAGAGCAATAGCCAGAAATAATCTATTAAGAATCGAACGCATCGCTTGATGGTACTACCTGTTTTTTGAATTTGGCCGCAATTTACGAGTAAAGCCCCATATCTCAAAGCCGAGATAGACTATATACAGAACCAGAAAGTCCAGAATAAACGCCCGCCGATTCTCGATGCCCTGCCAGAGGGAAAAACCGACAAACAGCAGGGCCAGGATAAAGCGGGATACCGTAGCGGCCATGTACATCGGAATGAACCGGTCGGGATTATCCTGTAAACCGGTACCTACCAGCCGGTGAGTCAGGAAAGAGACGCTCAGGTAAAACACCAGCAGCGTTTTCCAGGCCGGGTGCAGCCACGATACGGCGGCATACTGCTCAGCTACAAAAAATACAATTGCCAGGAAAAGCGTAAAGAGGAGAATTCGGAACATTTAGTTGGGGTGAAGTGCCGGTAGCTACTTCATTCAAGTACCTGCAAAGTTACAAGTACCTGCAAAGTTATTCAATACGCCCCAAACCGCTTCTTCACTTCGATGTGAGGCTGCGGATGAACAGATACAGCGACGCGCCAATGGCTGTGAGCGACAGGATGATAGTCCAGATGGGCTGCTTATTCTGCTGATATTCGTCGAGTTTCATACCCGCAAAAACGCCCAGCCCGATGGTACCCAGCATCTGAAACGCGATACCGCTGTACTCGGCAAACGACTTTGTTTTATCGGTGGCGTTATGAAGAGGATTGGTTTGGTCTGGCTTTTGGAATGATCCTTCAGTTGAGGAGTCGGGTTGAGTAGCCATTGGTTCGGTTGGTTTAATCGTCGTGTCTGTCAAACGTCTATTTCAAACGTTCGCTGTAAACGTTCGTTACAAACTTCGTTAATTTGACGGCACGTTTCATACGGCACTACCCATTCCCGGCGTTTTTAGAGGTAAGCCATGACCCGTTGCTCCCGAATGCTTCGTTATTTTCTCCATCGTTGGTTGCCTGTTTTCACGGTCGCGGTTCTGCTGCTGACCGGCGTGGTGTCGTGTTCACAGTACAGCAGCAAACCCATCAGCAAGGGTTACCACAACCTCACGGCTCATTATAACGCCTATGTTATTGCCCGTGACCAGATTGACGGGGCCGAGCAGATTCTCTTTGCAAAGCGGAAAGAAAACTACAACCAGCTGCTGCCCATTCTGTTACCCGCAGACTCCAACGCCATTGGTCCTGTGAAACCACAACTGGACGATGCCATAAAGAAAGCGTCTATTATTCCCGAACGGCATCAGAACAGTAAGTGGCTCGACAACGCCTACAACCTCATTGGCCGGGCGAGGCTGCTGGAGCAGGATTTACCTCAGGCCATCGAAACGTTCAAGTACGTAAACACGCGCGGTACCGATGAGAACGATAAGCACACGGCACTGGTAGGGCTGATGCGGGCGTACATCGAAACCGACGACGCCACCAACGCGCTTAACGTAGCCGAATACCTGCGCACTCAGCCCCTCAACAGCGAGAACACCCGCGACTATTACCTGACCAAAGCCTATCTGCACGAACGGACGGGCGAGTATGCCGTGGCCGTCGGGCTGCTGGAAGCCACGTTTCCGCTGCTGAAAAAGAACGAAACGACCGCCCGTTTGCACCTCATTGCCGGGCAACTTTACGACCTCATTGGCCAGCCTGCCAGGGCCGTTGATCAGTACAAAGCCGTACTCGGTTCGCGGCCCAGC
>JACMPG010000220.1 GCA_014377625.1 Spirosoma sp. | reverse complement strand
CTACACCGACCGGGTTAAGAAGCTGATCAATTTCTTTGCCAAGTACACGTAAAACACCGCGCTGTAAAGAAGTTACCTGTTCGTTTGCCCAGGAAGCTATTCGAGGTATTCCGGAAATACAAAAGTGCCAGCATGTATATTCCATGCTGGCACTTTTCGGATAAACAGTCCTGACCCGGCAGGTTTCCGGTGCCGGATTGTAAAGACCAAAGCCCTGATGAATTTAGAAGAAAAACAATTTCTTTCGACGGTATAGACGAGGCAAATCGGCTTCAAACAGCGTGTAGGGGTCGTTATAAAAACGAATAAAATCGGGAACACTGGCCTGGCTTGGGTAGGGAGCGTAGAAATGGGTGGCACTACGGGCGTCATTCCGCCATACCAGTACGTAGGCGAGCCTTACTTTCTCTGCTTTTAATGCTTTAAGTAACGATCCTGTCCACCAGGTTGTATCGGGTATCGACTCCAGACCCGTTTCGGTGAAGGCCGCCAGCTTCCTGTTCTTCCGGGCAAAGTCCGACACAATTTTCAGTTTGGCAATACCCGCCGGTAGATTGTACCGGCCATCGCGACCGAAATCGGCGTAGTCGTCGAAACCAACCATATCGACCCAGTCATTTCCGGGGTAGCGGTCTACATACTCCGCTTCGGTTTTGAACAGGCAGTCGGGTGAGAAGACGTACACGAAATTATGCACCTGCAAACTGTCACGCAGGTACGAGACCGTAAACCGCCAGAGAGTCTTAAAGTCCTCGGGGCTACAGTGCGGTTTACCCCACCAGAACCAGCCCCCGTCGAACTCGTGATAGGGCCGAAACAGCATGGGGGCCAGCTTACCGTCTTTGCCCTTCACCGACCCCGCAAAGCTGGCTACCGTCTGCAAAATCGCTTTATACTGCTCGTGATGCGATCCGCCTGGAATCAGGTTTGGTACGGCAGCTGCCGACACCGAATCTTTCCAGTAAAAACCCGTTTGTGGGGTCACGGGGTTGGTAAAATGCCAGGCTACGGTCGTTACACCCCCCCGGTTATAGGTGTCTGCAATGAGTGTACGTAGCGATTGTTTGGCCCGTTCGATAGCCTCCGGCGGCCGGCCCGACAATCCGCTGAAATCGACACCAATTACGGCGGGATGCGTGCCGGTAACGGATTTTACGTCGGACCGGCCCGGCTCCCGATTCCAGCCGTGTCCTGTTTCGGTGGCGTTCTGATGGCCGAACAGAATGTATTTCTTTGCCAGTTTATGCAGGTTTCGGCGTAGTGCCTTGGTTTCGGCGGTGGCGTTAGGGTCGGTTAATTTGGGACGGGGAGCTGCCTGAACCCCAAAAGTAACCGCCAATAAACTCAGCGTCAGCAGAAATGATAAGAGGAAATTCATTGTATCTACGCAGTGAATCACAAGTTAGGGGTAAGCTCACTTTATTTCCGGGTAGTAGTAGTGCTTAGTTTCTCTTGCAGGGCTTCCAGCGCGGTGGCCAGATAGACCAGCGGAGCGTTCCAGTTGATAGCGATTTCGTTAGAGGCATATGAACAGTCGCTGTCCAGATATACCTCGTCGGCTATTGTTGTGGTATACCCTGCACACTTGTCCTGCCGGGCTGCGTTGGCATTGGTACCACCCGATAGCAGGCCAGGAACCGGCTGGATTATTCCATCGGCAACAGACGGGCGGTGGTGGGGGTGCATGGGTGTTTTATGGCCAAACCCCGTCACGAAGGAGTACCCAACGGCGTTGCGTCCCAGTAGATAATCCAGGTTGGCCAGCGCTGCATCCAGATACGATTTCTCGCCTGTGAGCCGGTATGCCTGAATGAGTGCGATACCCTGATTGGCGGCTACGGCGCTACTCCCCCAGATATAATCACTGGTCGACTTGCCCATCGACGTCTGGAATGCCTGCCTGCTCACATTCTGCCGAAGCTGGTTGGCCTGTTGTGTGATATGCGCTTTTATTTTGGGGAGATCCTGTTTACCGCGGGGCGTTAGCTGATGGGTCAGGCGAGCCAGTGAATAATAGGCCAGTGTTCGTACCTGGGGCCACGAAGGCAGGGGTGTTTTATCATCGGGAAACAGGTCAATAGCGGTGTAATAGGCATCGTCTTTCGTGGTCAGGTACAGTTCCGCAGCCGCCCATATCCATTCGTCGCTGGCGTCGCGGTCGCCGTATGTACCCGTGCTGACATCGGGGTCGAACGCTGTATTCATCGCGGCCTGGTCATACAGGGTGTTCGGGTTTTGTTTGGCCCACTGCCAGGCGTTGATGGCGGCTGTGCGGCAGGAGTCAGACAGGCCGGGTAGTTCGCGGTTATACGACCTGAAAATCCGGCTGGCCTGCGCCATCACAGCGGCAAAGTCGAGCGCGGCTGTCACACTTTTTTGCACTACGTAGCGATCAGTATTGCGTTCTGGCGGTCCGGCTTTGTGGGGCATGACCATGCCGTCAAACTTTGGATTGGTCAGTTTGTGGTAAACGCCCCCGTCGGTGGGGTCCTGCATGGTCAGCATCCAGCGCAGGTTCCAGAGCGATTCGTCGAGTAAGTCGGGTAGCCGGTTACCGCTCTCCGGAATGTTATCGGTTAGCTCCCTGCAGAAATCGGGAAAATCTTCGTAAAGAGACAGTAGCGTTCCCGTCGTGATACCTGAATTGACAATGTATTTATTGTAGTCCCCCGCATCGTACCAGCCACCGGGCGATGCGGTGGTAGTACTCGCCGGGCGAGTTACCGAAGCCGCCGACGGATGAATAACTACGTGGTTGTCGGGGTGACCCGCCGGGCGGTGCCATTGCCCGGCAAATTTTTCGGGTAAATCAGTCGATGCCCGCTGGTAATAAAATCCCTTCAGGGCAGCGGATGCCAGATCCCGATGAACGTTCCGTTTTATTGTAAATGAGTAGGAATGGCCCAGACCCGGCACGTTTATGACGTACGTGCCTGCCCTGAGAAACGCCGAAAAGTCAGCGGTGCGGACTGTTTTTCCTGAGATACTGTTCTGCCGGGCTTCACCGAGAGTACCGGAGAACAGCACTTCTCTGCCATCGGGCGTAGTAACCTGAAACGGGCCTTTCTGATCCGTAAGCACAATGGCTATTTTAGGCGCATCGGGATAAAATCCAAGCTGGTTCAGCCGTACAGGCTGGTCACCGGCTGGTTGTCCATGCAGAAGAAGCGTGGCTAAGGGCAGTACTAAAAGGGTAGAGAACAGGCATTTAACAAAAATCATACATGCAGGCTGGGCGCATACGGGCTACTTCTTTATCGAGTAACCACGTATGCTAAACAGTGAGAAAAGATTGTACTCAGAATGACTTTTTGGATAAATGACCTGTAATTTGTTGGAGAGTATCCCCTAAATTCTGGGCCGGTTCTGGATCAATTTAAGGAGGTGGGGTTCAGAAGTAAAGCAACTCAACTACTCTACCACTTCGGTATCGGCCAGAATGTAGTTCATCTCGTAGATGTTGTCGGCATTGAGTTTAAGTATCCCACGAAAGGTACGGCGTTCGTCGGTTTTAAATTTTTTGCTGTTCTTCTTAAATTTTAGGGCAGCTACGGACTCCGGCCCGGCTCCGCCACAGAAAAAACACGCGCTGAACGGAAACGCCGAGAGTACGTAGGTATTCTCTTCCAGGTCAACAGGCAGGACGTAGCCAGTCAGTTCAACCACTTTGCCGTTGAGTTTCTGAATGCCCGGCCCAAACGTAGGATACAGCATGTAGATCGACTCTGCGGCATACCACTTCTTTTTGAACGTTACGTCGCGCAGGGTTTCCCAGGACAGTTTAACCGGCTCGGCAACCGAAACTGGCTTTACGGACACGGGCAACGCAGGCCGAAAGGCCGTAGCTATAAACGAAAGAATGCAGAGAGTAATGAGGATACGGCGCATAGGTCAGATATTTGTCAGGAAGTACTATTGTTGGTAAAATTACGAAAAAGCTTATTTTTACTAATCCGATCAACTCATAAACAAGCTGTCGTGTCGTTCGAACATACTAATAACTCTGAAAATACCGCTGCAATTCCCGCTCGCTTCACACGGCTTTATACCACCATGCTCATTGTGGTAGCGTTGCTGCTGACGCTGGCGCAGGGTCTTACGCAATGGCGGATGCGGTCTTTGCAGGACGAACTATGGCTTATTCGCTATACGGCACTGCAACGACATCAGAGTCAGCAGATTGTGAAGCAGGTGTTGCAACTGACCGACGGTAAGGACCTGCCGGAGTTTGACCGAAATATGCGCGATTTGCGGCAGGTATTCAGCAAGTTTGAACGGTACCATCTGGAAAGTCGCGCGGGCCGCGTTACCGACTATGCCGTTTATATTCCCAATTCTGATACCGTTCAGCGGATGTATGTTGGTATTCTGCCGGAGTTCAGGGCCTATCAGCGCAGTGTACGGCAGTTGATGACTATGCGAACACCTTCCGATGTTACGCGACCCGACGTACAGGCGGCTGTTGTTCTGTTACTGGCTAATGAAAAGCCGTTTCTGGAAAAAATTGACGGAATTGTTCGAGGATACACCGCCGAACTGCGGGCAAAAATCAACACACTCCGGGATATTGAGTTGTCTCTGTATGCCTTTACGATGCTGGTATTGGCGGGTATCGGTTGGCTAATTCTGCGCCCGGCAGCCCGGCGGCTCAAACAAACCTTTGCCCAGTTGTTAGAAGCCAGGAACCAGACATCGGCGGCCAACCGCAAACTGCTTAACGTAAACAAGTCGCTGACAGAGACGCGTCAGAAACTTGCGGAAGCAACCCGGCAGCAATACCAGCAGCAAATTGATGAGCAGCAGATTCGCACGTCGGCCCTGCTGGCCGGACAGGAAGAGGAACGTAAACGACTCTCGCGCGATCTGCACGATGGGCTTGGGCAAATGCTGACGGCCATTAAACTACAGCTGGAGGGGCTGGAAACGATTCTGAACCGTACGCAGCCCGACAGTCTTGCCTATTCTAAAAACCTGCGTACCCTCAAAACGCTGGTGACACAGACTATTCAGGAGACCCGTACGATCTCCAATAATTTGATGCCGAGTGTATTGAGTGATTTTGGCATTGTACCCGCGCTGAAGATGATAGCTGATACGGATCGGACCGGGGCCGTTGAGATGACTTTTTCTACAAACATGAAGGCCAGTCAGAATCGGCTAAACCGGAATACCGAAATTATGCTGTACCGTGTTACGCAGGAGGCAGTTAGCAATGCTATTCGACACGGTAGCCCGTCGCACATACATATCGAGCTTATCAGGCAAAATAACGTACTTGACCTGACCGTCACGGATGATGGTCGTGGGTTTCGGCTGAATAAAAAGCGCGACTCCTTTGATGAATATCACCCTGTGAATGCCGAAGCAGACGTGGTAACTTCTACCCAAACGAAACAACGGACGTCCTCGCAGGGTATTCATAACATGCGGCAACGGGTGAAACTGCTGAATGGTAAGTTTCGGCTACATTCAGTTCCGGGCGAAGGCACAACGGTGCAGATCACTATTTCAGAAAAACCTACTACGTAATCATGACACTAACCCGGCTTATGCTGGTGGACGATCATTCAATCGTTCGCGACGGAATACGGCTTTTACTTGAACAAGCTGATGGGCTCCAGATTATCGACGAGGCTAACGATGGCGAAGAAGCTCTCGGGAAACTTAAAAGCATGATGGCTGAAGGTAAAGAAAGTTTGCCTGACGTAGTACTAATGGATATTTCGCTACCGGGTATGTCGGGTATTCAGACCACTCAGCTTATCAGCAAACAATATAAATCCGTGCGGGTGCTGATGCTATCCATGCATAACAACGAAGACTATATACTGCGCTCGGCAGAAGCCGGGGCATTAGGCTATATCCTTAAAGACTCTTCGTCAGACGAGATGATTAAGGCGATCCGGGCCATCGCCACGGGCGATAAATACTACAGCTCGCCCGTAGCGTCGATCATTCTAAGTGGCTATATGCAACAGTTGAAGAAAGATCCTAAGGCCCGCCGTGGTGACCGGACATCCAAACTTTCAAACAAAGAGAAAGAGATACTGGGACATCTGGTTGACGGGATGAGTAGCCGCGAAATTGCCGCTAAACTACAGCTCAGCGTTCGCACTGTTGATAACCACCGGGCCAATATGATGCGCCGGCTGCAGGTGCGTAACGCTGCCGAATTAGTGAGAATGGCCGTCGAAGAGAAACTCCTGTGAACTTCAGTATCTATTCTCCCGTTACTTTGAAAGACCGGCCAAAAGCCGGTTTTGATGTTTCAAGACAGTATAGTAAGTAGATAGAGTTTTCTCATTAAAACAACCCTAATTATGTCACTTCGCTTAGGAGACATTGCCCCTGATTTTTCGGCCGATACCACCCAGGGACCGATTAATTTTCACGAATGGCTCGGCACGTCGTGGGGAATGCTGTTCTCGCACCCTGCCGATTTTACACCCGTCTGCACCACCGAACTGGGCCGTACGGCCCTGCTGAAAGATGAGTTTGGCAAGCGTAACGTAAAGGTTATTGCTGTGTCGGTCGATGACTTGGACTCGCACAACCGCTGGACGCCCGATATTAAAGACGTAACCGGTACCGAGGTAAACTTCCCAATCATTGCCGATGCCGACCGGAACGTAGCCATGCTGTACGACATGATTCACCCCAACGCCAGCGAAAAAGCTACCGTGCGTTCGGTGTTCATCATTGGCCCCGACAAGAAAATCAAGCTGACGCTGACCTATCCGGCATCGACAGGACGGAATTTCAACGAACTGATTCGCGTAATCGACTCGCTGCAACTCACTGCTGATTACCAGGTTGCCACCCCCGCCGACTGGCAGGATGGCGACGATGTGATTGTGACGCCCGCCGTACCGAACGACCAGCTGGAAGCTAAATTTCCAAAGGGTGTTACGTTTGTGAAGCCATACCTGCGCACCACGCCACAGCCGAATAAATAAGAGGAGAAGAGGGCAAGGAGTAGAAAGGGAGGGTAAGGTATGAGGGAGTAAAGTCGTTATCCTCTTTACTCCCTTATACCCTGCTACCGATAAAAACAATCCCCCTGACAAACGGTTAGGTCTTCGTCAAATAAACCAATCCGTTTAGCGTCATGGCAAAGCATAAAAACGACAACCCCGAACACAAAGAAGGACCGGTGGCCAGGGCCATTGAACAGCAAACCGCCAAACTTCCTTCAGATATATTCCTGTGGGCTGCCCTCGGTTCGATGGGTATCTCGCTCTACTTGCAGTCACAGGGTGAGCGTGACCGCAGCCTGTTTGTAGGTCAGTGGGCCGCACCATTCCTGTTGCTCGGCGTGTACAACAAACTTGTGAAACTGGAAGGCAGCGATTAGTCGATTGCCTCTATCGAAAAAGCCCCTGAATAGTCTTCAGGGGCTTTTTTGTGGGGAGGTCTTACCAGAAAGGCGTACTTTCGGGGTATACTTTTGTACGTAGCAGATGAAATTTCGGGTTCTGGCTGAATTGGTGCTTCGGCGGTATGGTATTTATCTGATTGCCGGGTTAATCGCGCTGATTGCTTTGTTTTGGATCAGTCGCGCCGGGCGGCAGCAGAAAATGGACTGGCGGTTTATACAGGCTTTTGGCATCCGGCTTCCTATGCGCTACGAAATGCACGGCATCGACGTATCGAAACATAATGCCCGTATCGACTGGCAGCGCGTGCAACTGATGGAAGCCGAGGGGGTTCGGCTTCAGTTTGTGTTTATCAAAGCTACCGAAGGCGCAACCATGAGCGATGCCCAGTTTGCCAAAAATTGGCGCGATGCCAAAAAGTCAAACCTGCGCCGGGGTGCTTACCATTTTTATCACCCTACCCGAGATCCGCTCAAACAGGCCAATAATTTTATCCGAAACGTTACGCTCAAACCCGGCGATTTCGCGCCCGTTGTTGATTTTGAAGTAACCAACGGCCAGTCCGAAACGGTCATTGTGGCGGGTTTGCGGCAGTGGCTCGAAACGGTGGAGGAACACTATAAAGTCCGGCCCATTATCTACACAAACGGCAACCTATACCGCCGGTATATCAAAGAAAACTTCACGGAATATCCGCTCTGGATAGCCGACTACTCAACTAAAGACCTGCGACAGTACGATCCCGACCAGTTGTACTTTTGGCAACACAGTCAGGCAGGATGGGTGCAGGGTATTCGCGGCAAAGTCGATTTCAATGTCTTCGTAACGGACGAAGACCGGCTGGGGGAGATTTGTCTGTAGGCTGTTTAACGCTGCCAAATCTCCCACGCTTTTTCGGCCTGTAAAACCAGCATATCATAGCCGTTCATCACCGCGGCACCGCGTTCGCACCCGAGTTGCATGAAGCGGGTTTCGGCGGGATTATAGACCAGATCATACAGCAAATGCTGACTGGTAAGCTGGGCGTAGGGGAGGGCTGGGGCTTCGTTCTCGTGAGGAAACGTACCCACCGGCGAACAGTTAATGATAAGCTGATACTGGTTAATAACCGCTGGCAAGTCGGTGTAGGTAAGCGTATCGGCAGATGATTGGCGTGATACGAGCCGGTACGGAATGGCCAGATCGGCAAGGGCGGCAATTACGGCTTTGGACGCCCCACCGGTACCCATCACGAGAGCCTTACCCTCGAAAGGGCTTAGGCCCAGCTCCCTAAACCAGTTTTGGAGTGACTGCCGGAAGCCATAATAATCGGAGTTATAGCCCGTGCGTGAACCATCGGCTTCGAGCTTTATGACGTTTACCGCGCCCACCCTCTGCGCCGACGTATCGAGCCGGTGCAGAAAGGGGAATACCGTTTGCTTATGCGGAATGGTCACGTTCAGCCCGCGAAGTCCCGGCGTTTGCAGGATGGCTGATAATTCGTTGATGTCAAGTAATTCGTATAGATCGTACTGGCAATCGGTGATGCCTTCCCGTATAAATTTATCGGTGAAATATCGTTGCGAAAACGAGTGAGTTAACGGGAAACCAATCAGTCCATAATGATTCATATAGCTTATACCTTCGCTTCCATCCGTTTACGAACTGCGCCAAATATGATGGGAATGATAGACAAACCAACGATGCCGAAAACAACCAGTTCAAAGTTTTTCTGTACAAATTCGATGTTGCCGAATAGATAGCCAACCATCGTAATACTGATTACCCACAACACGGCACCGACAATACAGAACCGAATATAGGTGCCGTATTTCATGCTACCGGCTCCCGCCACAAACGGCGCAATGGTGCGTATAATGGGAATAAACCGGGCAATGATGACCGTCCGTCCGCCGTGCTTGGCGTAAAACTTCTCAGTCTCAGTAATGTATTCGCGCTTGAAAAACAGAATCCGTTCGCGGGATTTGATTTTTGTTCCCAGAAACTTTCCGACGAAATAATTGACGTTGTCGCCCATCAGGGCGGCTACAATCAGGAGCGGCATGATAATCCAGACGCTGAGATCATTGGTGTCTCGGGCAGCCAGTGCGCCAGCCGCAAACAGTAGCGAATCGCCGGGCAGGAGCGGCATCACAATCAGGCCCGTTTCCGTAAATACGATGAGGAACAGGATGGCGTAGAGCAACACCCCGTATTCATTAGCCCACAGGTCGAGATATTTATCGAGGTGGAGCAGAAAATCGAATAATGATTTGATGAGTTCCATTTATTTATCGAGGAAATCGGAGAAGGTATCGCCCCGCAGGCCGAGCCGGATGGTTTCTAAGGGAATGACTTCGCTGGGGGCAATATTGCCGAGGTTTACGTTGGCACCGAGCAGCTTGACAAACCATACCTGCTGTTCCTTTTGCGGGGCTTCCCACAAAATACTCTCGAACGGAATCTGGGTTAGAATTTCCTCGACCAGCCCCTGCCGCACTTCACCACTAGCCCGGAACAGACCCACTGTACCGCCTTCGCGGGCTTCGCCGATGACTTTCCAGGCACCAGCCTGCAACTCGGCCTTCATCAACTGAATCCACTTGTAGGGCGGAATAATCTTAGCTTCGTCTTTCGACCCCACTTCAGACAGAACCGTCACCTGAGTGGCCAGTTGCCGGATGTACTCGCACTTTTGGTCCTGATCCATTTCGAGCGAGCCGTCCGATACTTCGGCGTACTGCATATTATAGCGGTCCAGCAATTTGCGGTACTCGTCAAACTGCCCGCGTACCACGAAAGCTTCGAATAGAGTGCCGCCGAAATAAACGGGTAAACCGGCTTCACGATAGATGGCCAGTTTTTCGTCCAGTTTAGGCGTAACGAACGAAGTGGCCCAGCCCAGTTTGATAATGTCGGCGTGATTGGCAGAAGTAGATATAAAGTCTTCTACTTCGCGCAGGCTCAGCCCTTTGTCCATAACCATCGTAATGCCATTACTCCGGGGTTTAGCGGTACGTTCGGGAAGCTGCGTAAGCGTGTAATTCATGGTGTCGGTTTGAGAACAGTAATAAAAGATTGCTCAAAAGTAAGACAACTCCGGGGAATCCTCATAGGATAGTACACAAAAAAAGGCGGGATACGGCAATTTTGCTTGGTTTTGTGCTATTTTTGTTGGCAATGAACGATATAAAAAATAAGCGTCTCGATTTCTTCCGGTCTATGATTGGTCAGGATATGAGCGGCAGCATTTCAGCATTTGGGCGCTGGCTCAATGGTACAATCCGGGTGGCTGAAGAAGGTAAGTTAGTGGCCGACTATGTGGTGCGCGATGATATGACCAACCCGGCGGGTGTATTGCACGGCGGGGTTACGTCGGGTATTCTGGATGACCTGATTGGGGCCATGGTCTTTACCCTGAACCGCGAATTTGCCTATACGTCGGTGAACCTGACCGTCGATTTTTTGCATGCAGCCCGTCAGGGCGATACCGTAACGGCAACTGCCGAAGTGGTGCGGGCGGGGCGTAATATTATTCACTGCATCGGTACCATCACGGCCACAGACGGCAAAATTATCGCCAAAGCCGCTACGAATCTGATTCAGACATCGGTAAAATTGCCGGTATAGAAATTTGCTGGCGAGAGTTAACCACCGGGGTTGCGTCTGTACAAGGAAACCCCTACCTTTGCCCCTCATTTTCAATATCCTATTAAAATCATGTACGCAATCGTAGAGATCGCAGGACAGCAATTCAAGATCCAAAAGGGTCGCTCCATCTACACCCACCGGTTAGAGGGCGATGTGGACGCTGTACTTGGGGCCGACAGAGTAAAAGTTTTACTTGTCGATAACGAAGGAAGTATCAGCATCGGCGCACCTACCGTGGCCGGCGCAACGGTGTCAGCCACCATTGTCGAGCATCTGAAGGGCGAGAAAGTTCTCGTTTTTAAGAAGAAGCGTCGCAAAGGCTACAAGAAGAAAAACGGCCATCGTCAGTACCTGACGAAGGTTATGATCAACGATATCACTCTCTAAAAAAAGTTATAGAGTTATACAGTTTTACAGTTGTAGCGTGTACTTCCGCAAGGACTACTCATGTATCAACAACTTTATAACTTTATGACCATACAACTTTACAACTTCTTCAAAAGAAATGGCACACAAGAAAGGCGTAGGTAGTTCCAAAAACGGTCGTGATTCGCACAGCAAGCGGCTGGGCGTAAAACTGTTTGGGGGTGAGTCGGCCATTGCCGGTAACATCATCATCCGTCAGCGCGGCACTAAGCATCACCCCGGCAAAAACGTAGGGCTGGGTAAAGATTACACCATTTTCGCGCTGGTCGATGGCACGGTTAAGTTCCGTCCAGGTCGTGACAGCCGGTCGTACATCGATATCGTCCCGAACGGTCCGTCAGCAGTAGAGGTAGCTCCTCTTGCTACGACAACGACAACGGCGAAAAAAGCGGCTCCGGCTGAAGAGGATGAGGCTGTGAACGCATAATTTTATAGGCTTGTAGCCTGTCAAACCCGTTTGCTCTGAACAGTGCAGACGGGTTTTTTCATGCGCAAAACTAAAAAAACGTCCGGGCTGTTTCTTTGACAGCATTGACCAATCGAAACCAACATACGCTATGAATGCCACGAACCCCGCCCTGACCCGACCCGTATCCATATTTACCGAAGGAAGTCCCAACCCGAACTCCATGAAGTTTGTGGTTAATTTTGAACTTGTGCCAGCCGGTCTTTCCTTCGATTATGATTCGCCCGCCGAAGCTATCGTGGAGGGTAAGCACTCACCCCTCGCCGTGGCGCTGTTTGGGTTCGATTTTGTGCGCCGGGTGTTTATTTCGGGAAACTTTATTACCGTTACCAAAGACGACGAAACCGACTGGGATGAGGTGATGTTCGAGACTAAGTTCTTCCTGAAAGATTACTTTACCGATCAGAAACCCGTTTTTGCCCAGCGCACAATGGATACCAACTCGGCCAAACTCGACATGGATTCTGAGACGGTGCAGAAGATCAAAGCCGTACTGGATCAGTACATCAAGCCTGCTGTTGAATCGGACGGGGGAGCTATCAATTTCTACTCGTTCGATGAGCCGAGCGGTACGGTAAAGGTCTTGCTGCAGGGATCATGCAGCGGTTGCCCCTCATCCACGCTGACGCTCAAAGCCGGTATCGAGAACCTGCTCACGCGGCTCGTGCCGGAGGTGAAACTGGTAGAGGCTGAGAACGCTTAACAGGGCCGGAAAGACGTTTACTGCGCGTGCCGTTCCGTAATGAGTTGACTTAAATCAGCTCTTTACGGAACGGCACGTTTGTTTTGCCCCTTACTTTGCAGGATGATTACCTGCTCAACCTGCTATTTTGTAAAAAGACTGCCTTTGCTGGTAGCCCTGTTTCTATCCGCCAACGGCTTCGCCCAGAATCTGCTCGGCATCTCGACCAATAAACGCGGTGGCACCAACCGGCTGTATATCAACCCTGCCCTGGCTGCCGACTCGCCGGATCGATTTTACGTCAACGTTGCCACGGGTAGTCTGCACCTCGATAATAACTATGTTCGCTACCAGGCCCCGTTTTCGCTGCTGAGTTATCTGACGGGCAGCGTGCCACAGCAATACAAAAATGCCGACGGCTCTGTCCGGTTCACAACCGAATATACTAAAGAAAATCTGGACGGACGCCCTAAAAATGGTACACTTCAGGGTGAGGTGCGCGGGCCGTCGTTTCTGACCCGCGTGGGCGAGCGCAGTGCGGTTGCTGTTACTACCCGGTTTCGGGCGGTGGGCCAGCTTACGGATGCGTCGCAGGGGTTACTGTCGGCACTCCGGGCGGGGCTGGACGATGGGGCTCTGTACGGCATTCCAAGCAGCAACAACCAGTTCAGCGCCGGTACCAACACGTTTTCTGAACTCGGCCTGACCTATGCTACTACCATTTGGGAGACCGATGGCCGCAAGCTCCTGTTGGGCGTAACGGGAAAAGCCATGCTGGGCTACAATGCGCAGTTTCTGCTGAACCGGGGTCTTGACTTTGGCATCATTGTCGATCCAAATAATTCAAACCGTGCGTTGCTGGAAGTAAACCGGCTCGATGCGACGCTCAGTTATACCAACTTCCTGCAAAACCGTTCGCTTGGCCTCGGCACACTCGTCAGCCCATCGGCTCCCGGCTTTGGCGTCGGGGCCGATGTGGGGTTTACTTACGTCAGCCAGTACGACCAAGATAGCCCGGCTCTGCAACTTGGTTTGGCCGTGACGGATATTGGTGGGCTGCGCTACAAAGGTGAGCAGTACACGTATGCCGACGTGCGCGAGCAGCCGGTGGTGTTCAACAGTGCCGATTTTGCCGGGAAGAACGGTAGTCTGCAAACTATTCAGGTTATTCAGGACAAATTCACCACGGGCCGCAGTCCTGATAAAAATAGTTTCCGGGTGGGCCTGCCTACATCCATCAACCTCTCGCTCGACTACCAGCTACCGGGCGGGGCAGGCATCAACGTAACGATGTTACAGGATGTCAGGTCGGGTCAGGCTATGGCCACGCATCAACCGTCGCTGGTGGCTGTGACGCCCCGTTACAATAAACAATGGCTAAGCCTGGCCCTGCCCATTGCGTACCTGAACCGGGGCATAGTGGTGGGGGCATCGGTTCAACTTGGTCCGGTATGGCTCGGCACTGACAATTTGCTGGGGCTGATTGGCAACACCGGCAACGGCATCCGTCCGCGTGGTCTGGACGTGTACGGGGGCATTGCGTTTGGCATTGGGAGAGACAGGCAATAGTCACTTTTGTCATTTGCTGCGCGTTATTCACGGCCATTCGGGTGGTATGGCCAATGACTCTTCAACGACGGGCAATGGCCATCAATACCAATGAATGACCACCAATAATATTTTACCAGAAATGCGTAAATTTGGTCATTCAGCACAGGTTTTCCGGGAGTAACCGGGCCGCGTATGACCGAACGAGCCACTTTTTTTGACACTTCACTACTTTACCTCAAGGGCCTGGGCCAGCTTCGGGCCGATATGCTCGGCAAGGAGCTGAACCTGTTCACTTTTGGCGATCTGATCCAATATTACCCGTTCCGATACGACGACCGGTCGCGCTATTATACCATTTCGGAATTGATGGAGTCCATGCCCTCGGCGCAGATACGCGGGCGGCTGCGCGACTGGTACACGGAGGGGGAGGGCCATAAAAAGCGACTGGTTGGGAAGTTTACCGACGATACCGGTACGCTGAGCCTGGTCTGGTTTCAGAGCATTACGACCATCGAAAAGATGCTCCGGCGCGAGGGTGAGTACATTGTCTATGGCAAGCCGCAGTCGTTTAACGGACAGTTCAGTATCATACACCCCGAAATGGACAATCTGGCCACGGGGGGAGGGCAAGAGGCCAGTTTCCAGCCGGTCTATAACCTCACCGAAAAACTCCGTCGGCGGCACTTAGACAGCAAAATTATTGCCAAGGCCGTGCGGAACCTGCTTGAAACGGCCTGGCCGCACATCCGCGAAACCCTGCCCGACGAGCTGATCCAGAAATACCGGCTCGTTGGTAAGCGCGAAGCCGTCTGGAACATTCATCTACCGCAAAATCAGGCGTGGCTCAAACAGGCACAGCGTCGGCTCAAGTTCGAGGAACTCTTCTACAATCAGCTCCGGCTCATCAAGAATAAACTGCTTCAGAAAGAAGAATTCCCGGGGCAGGTATTCCGCGATACGAGCCTGATGAAGCATTTTTATAATGACCTGCTGCCCTTTGAGCTGACGGACGCGCAGCAGCGGGTCATCAAGGAAATCTACGCCGATTTTCTGACCGGTAAGCAGATGAACCGGCTGTTGCAGGGCGATGTGGGGAGCGGCAAAACCATTGTGGCGTTCATCGCCTGCCTGATGGCCATTGGAAACGGAGCGCAGGCCTGCATCATGGCCCCCACCGAAATTCTGGCCGACCAGCACTATAACGGTTTGAAACCCTTTGCCGACGCTATGGGCCTGAATCTGGGCATCCTGACCGGCTCTACTAACAGAAAACGGCGTGTGGTGCTGCATGATGAACTACGGGCCGGTAAGATGCATATTCTGGTAGGTACGCACGCCCTGCTGGAAGACGTAGTGCAGTACAAAAACCTCGGCCTGTGCATCATCGACGAGCAGCACCGCTTCGGTGTGGCGCAGCGGGCCAAACTCTGGAACAAGAACGAAACAGTGCCGCCCCACATCCTCGTGATGACCGCTACGCCCATTCCGCGTACGCTGGCCATGACACTGTATGGTAACCTCGACGTATCGGTGATTGACGAACTGCCGAAGGGCCGCAAACCCATAAAGACCGTTCACAAATACGACAAGCACCGCTCCGAAGTGTTCGGCTTCATGCGGCAGCAACTCCAACTGGGCAGGCAGGTGTACGTAGTGTATCCGCTCATCGAAGAGTCAGAAAAGCTGGATTATAAAGACCTGATGGACGGCCACGAGAGCATGCAGCGGGCGTTTCCGAGACCCACCTACGAAATCGGGATGCTGCATGGCAAGATGCTGGCCTATGAAAAAGACGACGAGATGAAGCGGTTTGTAAATCGCGAAACGCACATCATGGTGGCCACAACCGTCATTGAAGTGGGCGTGAACGTACCCAATGCCAGCGTGATGGTCATTGAGAGTGCCGAGCGGTTCGGGCTGTCGCAGCTGCATCAGTTGCGGGGGCGTGTAGGGCGCGGAGCCGAGCAGTCATACTGTATCATGATGACGGGCTATAAACTCAGCAGCGACACCCGCACCAAACTCGAAACGATGGTACGCACCAACAACGGGTTCGAGATTGCCGACGTGGATTTGCAGCTACGCGGTCACGGCGATCTGGCGGGCACGCAACAGAGTGGCGTGATGGACCTGATGCTGGCTGACCTGGCTAAAGACGGGGCTGTGTTGATGGCCGCCCGCGAGTCGGTGGAGGCTATCTTGCAGGAAGACCCAGAACTGTTGTTACCCCAGAACGCCATCATCCGTAATCAGGTCGATAGCGTCAGGAAGACCGATAATAACTGGAGTCGGATTTCGTAAAGACTTGAAATAATTATAAAAAATTAGGTTTGATATCGCATACGTATTGATTGGTATAAGAAATAGATAATACTGTTAATTACTTGTTTTGTGGCCATTCTGGAGTTCGCATAGGGGTATTGATATTTCTTATCCATCACGTCTCTCTTTACTTGTACTATTAGATAAAAATATTGACTAATTGTCGGTATTTACTAAGTAGATATCCTCACTTCCATTTCTTTGGCTGATAGTTTAACCCCAAACTATCAGCTAACTCATGCGAACAAACTTTACCAGAACGTTGCTCCGTTTCACGTATAGAGCAACTTCGCCAGCTAATTGGCTACTAAAGGGTCGTGCTTACGGAGCGTTCGTACTTTTACTGCTCTGCTCAGTAAGTGCATTGGCCCAAACGAAGGTTACAGGTCGTGTGATTGATGAACAGCAACAGCCACTACCCGGTGTGAGCGTTGTCGTGAAGGGTACTACTACCGGTTCGGTAACGGATATTGATGGTAAGTTCTCCGTGTCAGCACCCAGCCCAACGGGTACGCTCGTGTTCTCCTATATCGGCTTCACCTCGCAGGAGCTACCCATCAACAACCGCTCGGTCATTAACCTGACCTTAGCTGTCAATGACAAGATGTTGAGCGAGGTAGTTGTGGTGGGTTACGGCGAGAAGAAGAAAGAAACCGTAACCGGGGCCGTTGCTACGGTTAAAGGTACGGACCTGGTAAAATCGCCCGCCATGAACCTGAGCAACTCCATTGCAGGCAGGATGCCGGGCGTTATTGCTACGAACAGTAGTGGTGAACCGGGCTACGACGGAGCCGCTATCCGAATCCGAGGGTCCAATACACTTGGTAACAACAGCGCGCTGATCGTTATCGACGGCGTGCCTGATCGGGCCGGTGGTATTGACCGGCTTAACCCCGCCGATATTGAAAGTATCTCGGTCCTGAAAGATGCGTCGGCAGCTATTTACGGATCGCGGGCGGCCAACGGCGTTATACTGGTGACAACCCGCCGGGGAACGACTGGTAAACCCCAGCTGTCCTATAATTTCAACCAGGGCTTCAGCCAACCCACCGTCATTCCTAAAATGGCCAACGCGGCAGAATACGCCCAGTTGAACAACGAAATCAACGCCTATAATCTGCCGTCGCAATACTGGAAACCGGCTCTGGATGCCTTTAACACAACCGGCAGCTATACCCGGCCCGACAACGGAGCCATTGCTAAAGCCGCTTACACGCCCGACGACATCAAGAAGTTTCAGGACGGTTCGGACCCCTGGGGACACCCTAATACCGATTGGTTTTCGGCCGCACTCAAAAACTGGGCACCGCAGTCACGCCATACAATCCAGTTGATTGGCGGGTCGGAAAGCGTGAAGTATCTGGTATCGGCCAACTACCAGAATCAGGATGGCTACTATAAGAACTCCGCCACCGGATATAAGCAGTATGACTTCCGACTGAACTTAGATGCCAAAATCAACAAGTACATCAACTTAGTAACGGGGGTAGTAGGTCGGCAGGAAAACCGATTCTTCCCAACCGTTGGTGCCGGTGCCATTTTTCGGATGCTGATGCGGGGCTATCCCAACAAACCGGCCTTCTGGCCCAACGGTCTGCCTGCCCCTGACATTGAAAACGGGCAGCAGCCTGTACTGGTAACGACGAGTGCTACGGGCTATGACAAAGACACGCGGTACTATTTGCAGAGTAATGCCAGCGTCAACATTACCAACCCCTGGGTGCCGGGCCTGAAACTGACCGCCAGCGTAGCGCTGGATAAATACATTCAGCAGGGCAAACGCTGGCAGACGCCCTGGTTCGTATATAGCTGGGATTATACCTCCTACGACGCCAATAAGGACCCCGTTTTACAGCGCGTACAGAAAGGGCCAGCACAGGCACAACTTAACCAATACACCAACGATCAGTTCAACTCGCTGCTATCGGGTATTCTTTCTTACGACCATACCTTTGGCGGCAACCATGCTATAACGCTGCTGGCCGGTATCACCAAAGAGCAGTCGAACGCGAACGGCTTTTCCGGTTACCGCCAGTACTATAACTCTACCGCTATCGACCAGTTGTTTGCGGGCGGCAGTGCCCAGCAGGTGGCCAACACAACGGGTGCCTGGCAACGTGCCCGGATGAGCTACTTTGGGCGGGCCTCCTATAACTACAAAGAAAAGTACCTTGTTGAGTTCTTAGGCCGGTATGACGGGTCGTACATGTTTCCTCGTTCGTCGCGCTGGGGTTTCTTCCCCGGTGTAACGGCGGGCTGGCGTTTGTCAGAAGAGGATTTCTTCAAGCGGGCATTGCCAGCGGTCAGTTCGTTGAAACTGCGGGCGTCGTGGGGGCAACTGGGTAACGATCAGGTGTATTTCAACAATACCCTACGCGAATACGATTACCTGCCTACCTACGCCTACGGCGATGCGGTGAACTCAAACTGGGGGTATGTCACCAACGGACAGGTGTCGCAGACGCTCTACGAAAACGGAGTGCCCAACACGGCACTAACTTGGGAAGTAGCTGATAACAAGGATATTGGCCTGGAAGGCTCGTTGCTGAACGGCAAGATTTCCTTTGAGTTCGACGTCTTCCTGAATAAACGTTCAAACATTCTCTGGCGTAAGAGCGCGTCCATTCCACAAACAACCGGAGCCACGCTGCCCGCCACTAACATTGGTAAGGTCAGTAACAAAGGCTACGAGTTTAACGTGGGCTATAACGGTCAGGCGGGCGATTTCAAGTACAACATCAGCGTGAACGGTGGCTATGCCAAAAATCAGATTACGTTCTGGGACGAAACGCCGGGCGCGCCGGAGTGGCAGCGGTCAACGGGTAAGCCCATCCCGAGCAACGTGAACGATCCCAATGCCGCAAACGGAACGCTGATGTACCAGTATGACGGTATTTTCTCGACGCAGGGCGAAATCGACGCCAACAAGGTTGATTACAGCGGAGTGGGTGCCAGTTTGCTGCGGCCCGGCGATATGCGCCTGAAAGACATTAACGGCGACGGGAAAATCAACGGCGATGACCGGGTGCGGGCTGACCGCAACAATCAGCCCCGTTTTCAGGGTGGTCTGAACCTCGGTGCCCGCTACAAAAACTTTGACCTGAGCGTACTCTTTCAGGCATCGACTGGCGGGCAGATTTTCCTCCAGACCGAGTCGGGTACGATTGGTAACTTCCTGCAATACAGCTACGATCACCGCTGGACGGTTGATAACCCCAGCACGGTTGACCCCCGCATTGTGGACCGCAGTAACCAGTATTTCTCCAACGGCACGACGTACTGGCTGAAAAAGACGGACTACATCCGCCTGAAAAACGTTCAGTTGGGCTATACGCTACCAGCACTCATTACCAACAAGATCGGTTTGAACAACCTTCGGGTATATGTCAGCGGCCTGAACTTGCTCACCTACGCCCCCGCGATGAAGGGCCTGTTCGACCCCGAATCTACCAGCGGCAGTGCGCAGTATTATCCGCAGGCACGGGTCATCAACACCGGTTTGTCTGTTAGTTTCTAACCTGTTAATCCGAAAAATATGAACTCGATTTATAAAACACTGGCGTTTGTGCTGCTGATCGGCATGACGATGGCCGCCTGTAATACCGATTTTCTGGATACCAAGCCCTTGGACAAAGTCTCCGGTGACGCAGTCTGGTCTGACCGCGCCCTGTCCGAAGCATTCGTCACCGATGTCTATAACGGCATTCGGGATGGTCTGCTGGATCAGATGAGTCTCGACTGCCAAACCGACAACGCGCTGTACAGTTTTGGCAAGCAGGACGTAAACGAAGCTAACGTGAGTCCTTCCAATACCGGAACGGTAAAAAGTACGATGGAGTGGGGAACGGTGTTTGCCCGCATCCGGGCGGCTAATATTGCGCTGGCCAAACTGGCCAAGCCTACTTTTGACAATAGTGGCAATCTGGCCGGACGAATGCGGGGTGAGATGTACTTTATGCGGGCGTACCTGTATAATCAGTTGCTGCGCTATTACGGGGCCGTTCCCATTATTAAAACCCCTTATACGCTGGACGAAGGTGATTTTACCATTGCCCGCAACACGTATGAAGAGTGCGTCAACTTTATCGCTACCGATCTGGACTCGTCGGCTGCGCTGCTCAAAGGCCGGAACATGGCCGCAGGGCGGGCCACAATGGGGGCGGCTATGTCGCTCAAAGCACGGGTGCTACTGTACGCTGCCAGTGATTTACACGACATGCCAACGGCCAAAGCCAAATCGAGCGTTATTGCCAGCTTCGCCAATCCCGAACTGCTTGGCTACGTCAGTGGCGACCGGACGGCCCGCTGGCAGAAGGCCAAAGACGCGGCTAAAGCCGTTATTGACCTGAATCAGTACGGATATAAACTGAACCTGACGGCACCGGTTTCGGCTGCCGAGGGCCAGCAAAACTATATCAATCTGTACCTGTCCCAGAGCGGTGGCGAAGCCGACGGTATTTTCCTGAAATACTACATCCGGGCGTCTAACGATGACTGGGGCTCCTGGTTTCCGCGCAATAACATGACCAACGGTTACCACGGCTGGACCTCCAGCCAGCCGACACAGCAGTTGGTTGATAATTACGAAATGATGGACGGTACCAAGTTTGACTGGAAAAACCCGACCCACGCCAGCACCCCCTACGAAAACCGCGACCCACGCTTCTATGCGTCTATTCTTTATGACGGCGCGCAGTGGAAACCCCGCACACCCGACGGAGCCGGTATCGACCCATTCGGTCAGATTCAGATGGGTTCGTATGAAGTTGGGTCGTCGGCTTCGCCTTCGCCTTTCGCCGGGCTGGACACGCGTAATAGCACCATCGAAAACTGGAACGGTACCTGGACGGGCTACGCTATCCGCAAGTTTTTCAATAATGACCCGGCCATCGTCGATCAGAACATCCGTCAGGAGATTCCGTCGATTCAGATTCGGTTTACCGAAGTAGTGCTAAACTACGCCGAAGCCTGTATGATGCTGGGGCAGGAAGCCGAAGCCAAAAGCTGGATTAACAAAATCCGGTTCCGGGTGGGAATGCCCGCCATTACTGAATCGGGCGCGGCTCTGATGGCCCGGTACCAGAACGAACGTAACATCGAGATGCTGATGGAAGATCAGCGTTTCTACGACGTTCGACGCTGGATGATTGCCCCTGTTACGAACGGACAACAGTCCCGAATTATCGTGATAACGGGCAAGCTCAAGGCGGGCAAAAGCGTGACAACCTATAAGTACAGCAAGGACAACTACACGTATGCCTATAGCGTACAGGATCTGGGAACGGGTAAGGAGAATCGGAAGTGGGCAGACAAGGTCTATTTCCTGCCCATCAGCCGCGACGAGATTAACCGGAACAGTAAAC
Organism: Spirosoma sp.; assembly: GCA_014377625.1. GTDB lineage: Bacteria > Bacteroidota > Bacteroidia > Cytophagales > Spirosomataceae > Spirosoma. The sequence goes on along the minus strand of JACMPG010000220.1, from coordinate 2,984 downwards.
TGGTACAAAACCCGGGGTATCAATAGGTCGTACACACTCATGCGACCCGCATAGAAAATCCCCGTTGCTCCTCACAGCGCGACGGGGATTTTTGTATATTGAGTGTTTCTGCAAAACCCAGCCGGACAGAATCGCAATTTTACCGCTCTCTTTACCTACTATTTCCCGTGCGCTACCTGCCATTACTGATTGTCACGCTCTTTGTAGTCTCCTGCACTAAATCGCCGGAGAAGACTACTGCTGAACCGACTGGACCTAAACTCTTTACGCTGCTTTTGCCCGATGAGACCGGGGTAACCTTTGCCAATAACCTTACCGAAGGGCTGAACACCAATGTGCTGATGTACGAGTATTTCTACAATGGCGGGGGCGTAGCGGTGGGCGATCTGAACGGCGACGGACTGGACGATATTTATTTTACCGGTAACATGGTGCCCAACCGGCTGTACATCAATAAAGGCAATCTGAAATTTACCGATGCAACAGCCCCGGCGGGTGTGGCCGGACGAGACGGCCCCTGGACTACCGGCGTTACAATGGCCGATGTTAATGGCGACGGTAAACTCGACCTGTACGTCTGCCATTCGGGTAGTGTCCGTCCCGAAAATCGCCTGCCCGAACTGTTTATCAACGACGGAAACGACGCCAGTGGCATCCCGCATTTTACCGACCGAACGGCGGAGTATGGCCTGGCGCAGCCCACCCAAAGTACACAGGGCGTTTTCTTCGACTACGACCGTGACGGCGACCTCGACCTTTTTCAACTCAACCACAACCCCCGGCTGCTGCCCATTCTGGATCCAGCCGCTACGTCGGCGTTGCTGCGCGAACCAAACTCCGAAATTGGTGTCCGGCTGTACCGCAACACGAATAACCATTTTACTGATGTTACAGAAAAAGCGGGGCTGAGCAGTTCAGCCCTGACCTACGGGCTTGGCGCGGGCGTGTCGGACCTGAACAATGATGGCTGGCCCGATCTGTACCTCTCCAACGATTATGGCGTGCCGGATTACCTGTACCTCAACGAGCAGAACGGCCACTTTCGCGATGTGCTGAAGTCCAGCCTGGGCCACATCTCCAACTTCTCGATGGGTAATGACATTGCTGACGTCAACAACGACGCCCGCCCCGATATTATGACGCTGGATATGCTGCCCGAAGACAACCGGCGGCAAAAACTGCTGATGGCTCCTGACAATTACGACAAATACAACCTCAGCGTGGCGTCGGGTTTTTACCACCAGACCATGCGGAATATGCTGCAACTGAACGTGGGCGGGGGGCAATTTGCCGAAGTTGGGCAACTGGCGGGCGTGTCCAATACCGACTGGAGCTGGGCACCCCTTCTGGCCGATTATGACAACGACGGCTGGAAAGACCTCTACATCACGAATGGCTACGTGCGCGATTTCACAAACATGGATTTCCTGAAGTACATGAGCGACTTCATGCAAAATCGCCCCACCAACCCCACCCGCGAAGACGTACTGGAACTGGTGCGCAAAATGCCCTCATCCAACGTAGCCAACTACATGTTCCGCAACCGGGGTCGCACTGGCGGGGTTGCACAGTTTGCCAATGTTGGTGCGGCCTGGGGCATAACGGACGTGGCCAACAGTACCGGAGCCGCTTATGCCGATCTGGATAATGACGGCGATCTCGACTTAGTCGTCAATAACGCCAATGTACCCGCGTTCATCTACCGCAATGACACCGACAAAATCGACGGAAAGCAGCGCAATCATTATCTGACCGTACAGTTAACCGGCAGAGGAGCCAATACGCAGGGTATCGGGGCCAAGCTGATGCTGCATCAGAATGGAAATCAGCAGTACCTGGAGCAGATGCCCACGCGCGGATTTCAGTCGAGCGTGTCGCCAAAGCTGCATGTTGGATTGGGCCAAAACGCCCGGATCGACTCGCTGCGCATTGTCTGGCCAACGGGAAAAACGCAGGTGCTGATTAGCCCGAAAGCTGACCAGGTGCTGACGTTACGTGAAGCCGATGCTAATGCTACCTACAAAATTTCCGCACCGGCACCCGCCCTGTTCCGCGAAACGAAATCGCCGGTTGTATTTGCCGATCCGGTTATCACAACCAATGATTTTAAGCGGCAGCCACTCATGGTCAACGCGCAGTCATTTGGCGGGCCGTGTATGACCAAAGCCGATGTAAACGCCGATGGACTGGATGATGTGTTCGTGGGGGGCGGCAGCGGGCAGGCCGGGGCTTTGTTGCTGGGGCAGAAAGCAGGCGGGTTCAGCCGTAAACCCCAACCCGCCTTTGACACTGACCGGGCCTGTGCGGATGCTGACGCCGTGTTTTTCGACGCCAACGGCGATACGTTTCCTGATCTCTACGTGTGCAGTGGTGGCTACGGCGATTTACTGCCTGACGATAATAGCCTACAGGACCGGCTGTACCTGAACGATGGGAAAGGTAATTTCACCAAAACCAACGTGCTGCCCCGTATGCTGACCAGTACCGCCTGTGTTCGGGTAGCTGACGTGAACGGCGACGGTCGGCCCGACCTGTTCGTGGGCGGTCGTGTGGTGCCGGGTCGCTACCCCGAACCGCCCCGCTCGTATCTGCTCGTGAATGGCAAAAACGGAACCTTCATTGACCAAACTGCCCAACTCGCCCCCCTGCTGACCAACATCGGTATGGTGACGGATGCCGCCTGGGCCGATCTTAACAACGATAAAAAGCCCGAACTGGTAATTGTAGGCGAATGGATGCCCATAACTATTCTAACGCTGACCGACGGCAAACTACGGAACGAAACCACGGCCTTTCTCGGAAAATCGCAGCCCGATTACTACCGGGGCTGGTGGAACAAACTACTGGTCGATGACCTCAACGGCGACGGTCGGCCCGATCTGGTCATTGGCAATCAGGGCCTGAATACGCAATGCCGCGCCAGTGACCGCGAACCCGCCGAGCTGGTGTATAAAGACTTCGACAACAACGGTAAAATAGACCCT
>JACMPG010000219.1 GCA_014377625.1 Spirosoma sp. | reverse complement strand
TAGCCCAGCGATTTTTCGGCAAGGTCGTTCACGATTTTGGTGCCGTTCAGGTATTTCAGCCCGCCTACGGCATCGACCAGTTTGAGCAGCCGCTCTTCTGACGCGCTGTTTTGAAACGTACCGATAGCAATGGGTGGGCACGGCAGCGTGGGCGTAAGCAATACGTCGTATTTTTCGTGAAGCTGCCCCATATTTCGGTTCAGCGTGTTCCACCGCCGGTTTTGCCAGGACAGGTCAGCCGCCGAAAAGCCTTCGGCCAGCCGGGCCTGCGCCCACGTATTCAACTCCACATCAACGCCGGGCTTGACGGCCCGACCGAGATACGTACTCAAATCACGCAGGGTGGCGGCTGTTTCGGCCAGGACCGATACAAAAAAGCCTTCGGTTATGATGGTTTTGTCATACGGCAACGGCACTTCCTCTACCGTGTGGCCCAGACTTTCAAGCAGCCGGGCCGTTTCCTGCACGGCTTTGATACATTCAGGGTCAATAGTCAACGACGGAATGGCCGACGCCGTTGAGAAGGCCACACGCAGTTTGCCCGGTTCACGGCTTACCTCGTCCAGAAACGGGCGTTCGGGCGGGGGAATCAGGTATGGGTCGCCGGGCATGTTTCCGGCGATGGCATCGAGCAATCCGGCACTGTCGCGCACCGACCGCGTTACGGCGTGGCCAATCACGGCTCCGTTCCAGAGTTCGCCGTAGGCAGGGCCGAGCGTGACGCGCCCCCGCGATGGTTTCAGCCCAAACAGCCCGCAGCACGACGCCGGAATACGGATAGACCCACCCCCGTCCGAGGCCGTTGCCGCCGGAACAATACCAGCCGCCACCGCTACCGCCGAGCCGCCACTGCTGCCACCGGGCGAGTGCGTGGGCTTATGGGGGTTGCGGGCCAGACCGTAAAGTTTCGATTCTGTGTAAGGCGTCAGGCCAAATTCGGGCGTGTTGGTCTTACCGAAAAACACCAGTCCGGCGGCTTTCAGGCGTTTGATAACCTCGCTGTCGGTCGTAGAAACGTAGTTGGCATAGCCCCGGCAACCAAACTTCATCGGTGTTCCGGCCCACTCCAGTTCAAGGTCTTTGAGCAGAAACGGCACCCCGCGAAACGGCCCGTCGGTAGGCAGGTTAGCCGCCATCTCACGGCCTTTCTCGTAGAGGGGCGTTACAATGGCATTAAGTTGCGGGTTTACCGCTTCGGCGCGGGCAATGGCCGTTTCCAGCAGTTCGGCGGAGGTGGTTTCGCCCCGGCGCACGAGGTCAGCAAGGGCCGTAGCGTCGTGTTTAACGTATTCAGAAAAAGGCAGGGATTGGGTAGTTTCGGATGGCATTTGACCAGGAGTTAGATCGTACGTTCAGCGTGGAATGTACAGATAAACCGGATAGAACAGCCAGACACATCCGTTTTTTTGAACGCATGGCGGTATAGTTGGCTATATGCCCATTACTCCATTTTTACACAACGCTGTGCACCCAACTTTCAAGAAACATCATCCGTACCTTTTCTTCGCTAAGCAAAAAAACCGGGACGTCGAAAATTGCTGGCACGCTGCCAGGTCACGTCCCGATAACGCAGTGCCTGCGCAATCGGAATTACCTGCTCGGCCAGCTTACCCTGTTCGTCAATACCTGCCGTGTTGTACTCGTGCTGACGGCCCGGCTCCCACTCAAACAGCTCAGTCTTACCGTCATAAATGCCAACGGGTACCCGTTTGGGATCGGCTACTACCTTTTGCAGAATGGCCTGGGCTTCCGGGTAGGTAGCACTGCCAATATGCTGATACTGCTCGTTGAGCAGGTAAAGAATCGAATAACGTTTCATAGCGAAAATGATTTACTGAACACGACGAGGTAAGGCCGCTTCTGCGCATTGGCAGGTCAACACGAACATTCGTCGGCAGGATTATAATCTGATTTATCTGTGAGCCACCACATCGCAGAGGGTGGCCCACAATGGGGTTTATGACTGGGAACGCAGGGACCGAAACCGGTTAATGCCAATGTCATTCGTATTGACCGACGAACGGGAGACCGGCGATATTCCACTGCCCTTTCCACCCAGCCGGGATACCCATCTGGTCCAGCCGACTGCCCGGTGCGCCATAGGACTTACTGGTTGCCAGGTTCTTCCGCCCTGTTTATCTTGTGATACGTAGTGCCTTTCCGGTAGCCAGTTGCCACCAAACGGAGTTGAACCCCGTGCCATTGCTTCAAACGCGTCGGCGTGTCGGTTAATAAAGGCGAACAGACGGTGTTCAAATGAAGTGTTGGTGTTCGTGTTATTATTTGTATGCGTGTATGTCGGTTTCATTATCTTCTCGTTTAGCGGCTGCCGGATTGGATTCTCGTGTGGAGGAAACCCATTACCGATGCCAGCGTGGTACGTGTTCTTTTTTACGTGCGTCACCAAACAGATGTATTGGTTCAGTGATCGACTGGATTGCTGATGACCCTGCTGGCGTAACTGGCAAAACGCCCTCGTCAGCAGGATTATCAGACAGAAAACGACACGAGGCTACAATTGGTTGAATCGTTTCAACAGAATACAGTCAAAAAGCCTGATATTCTTGATTATTCCAGTCAACTTTCCCCTTAAAGTACTATTATAATTAATATTTTATAACCTTTCTCTGATAAATGAAGCGTCGTATGATGGAACAAGAACCTTTTTATGTTTAAACGATTTACTAAATAGTTCTATTTACCGTAACAAGTGCGCTATGAATAAGCGAACATCGCTGAAGGATATTGCCGGAGTAGTGGGCGTATCAATTACTCTTGTTTCCTATGTGCTGAACAACAAGAAGGAGAACCGGATCAATAAAGCCGTAGCGCAAAAGATACGGGAAGTAGCCAAAGCCCTTAATTACCAGCCGAATCAGATTGCCAAAAGCCTGAAAACCAACAAAACCCGTACCCTCGGCCTGATTGTAGCCGATATTGCCAATCCGTTTTCGGCATCGCTCGCCCGAATTATCGAAGATGAAGCCGACCGGCAACAGTACACCGTTCTGTTCGGCAGTTCGGATGAGAAGGCCCAGAAAGGCCAGAAGTTGATCGACACGTTCCTGAATCGGCAGGTTGACGGTTTACTCATTGCAGCAACCGAAGGCATGGAACCGCAAATTGCCGATCTGCAGCAACGCGGCATTCCGTTTGTGCTGATTGACCGCTACTTTCCCCACCTGCGAACCAGTTACGTTGCTCTCAACAATTACCAGGCTATATACACCGCCGTTCAGCACCTGATTGACAGTGGGTACCGGCGCATCGGTATGGTTACGTTCAACTCATCGCTGTTTCACATCAGCGAACGCGCCCGTGGCTATCAATCCGCGCTGAACGATAACAACATCCCGTTTCAAAAGCGATGGCTGAAAGAAGTACGTGTTGATAATCTGATCGGTGGTGTTGCCAAAGCATTCCGCGAACTCAGAACGGGTCAGCAACCCGTAGAAGCCATTGTATTTACATCGAACAGTCTTTCTTTGCTGGGTCTGAAGCAGATAAAGTTGCTGGACATACGGGTACCGCAGCAACTGGCCGTGGTGGGTTTCGACGAGACCGAAGCCTACGATTTATTCTACGCACCCCTGACGTTTATCCGGCAGCCGCTACAGGCAATGGGCCAGTTAGCTACGAAAGTTCTGCTGGAAACACTGGCCACTCCCGGCCAGATAACGCAGGCTAATCTTGACGCTACCCTCGTCATTCAGGCCTCCACAAAACCGCACTACCTGCCATCACCC